>PFFW01000031.1:0-756 GCA_002781745.1 Rhodospirillales bacterium CG15_BIG_FIL_POST_REV_8_21_14_020_66_15 | reverse complement strand
CACCCGGTCGGCGGAAAAGTTTTCCGGTGGAACGTAGAACCGGCGCATAGAAGAATCACTCGACAGATTTTCAATAAAACCGGGGCCGATGCAGGACGCATTCAACCCACATGGATCTCCAGCAACCCGTCCAGAGTGGTGAAGGTGTAATCGGGTTTCACCCCATCGGGAAGTGCGTCCCCCCTCCGATTGATCCACGCCGCACGCATGCCCACCCCCTGGGCGCCCAGGATATCCATTCGGGGCTGATCCCCCACAAATAACACCTCGGCGGGCTCGTATTGCAACCGGGCCAGGGCCAGCTCGAAAATGGAGGGATGCGGTTTGCGGTACGGAAGGTCCGACGAGTACAGGGCAAAGTCGAAATAGGAATCGAGCCCGCTCGCCTTACGCTCCGCTTCCTTGATAAACGAAGGATTCGTGGTATTGGAGATAACCCCCATCCGAACATTCATGGACTGCAGGCGCTGAAGGGTCGACGGCACTTCGGGATAAACCCGGCGGCAGGAGTGGTATTCGCCGTAAAATAGTTCCACCAACTCCCTGAAGCTGACCTTGCCTTCGATCGGCACCGCGAACCGGATCAGAAGCCAGCGAAGCACCTGCTCGAAATTGGCTTCACGGTGGGTTTGCCGGGACAAGTCGATCATTCCGCGAAACAGGTTCCGATAAGCCCCGAACCAGACCTCAAAATCCGGGACGGGAACCTCGTGTGCCCGCAATAACGCGAAAACCTTTTGAAAGGCCGCGCGGTCG
>PFFW01000041.1 GCA_002781745.1 Rhodospirillales bacterium CG15_BIG_FIL_POST_REV_8_21_14_020_66_15 | reverse complement strand
CGGGCTCCATGAACACCGCCGCCTCGTCCGGCACGCCGTCGGGCAGGCGGTGCGCCGCCCGGGCCGCGGCCCGCGCCTTGATCAGCACCGTGTCCGAAAATCCTCCGGGGGCCATCAGGTTCTCGCGGAAGGTCTCGCACATGGTTTCGTTGCCGCGCCGGCACATCAGGCAGTCGCCGCAGGGCACGTGATGCGGCACGGCGACGCGGTCGCCGGGCGTGAAGCCCGTCACGCCGTCGCCCAGGGCCGCGACCTCGCCCACCAGTTCGTGGCCCAGCACCGTGCCCGGCCCGGCGGCGCCGGTGTCCAGCTTGAACAGGTCGGTGCCGCAGAACCCGACCACGCGCAGCTTCAGCAGCATCTCGCCCGGCCCGGCCTCGGGCACGGGGCGCGGCTCCAGCGCCGTGCGGTCGCCGCCCCGGCAGGCGATTACGTTGTTGGCTTCGGGGGTCATCGGCATCTCCGTCCGTCCCTGGCCGCTTATCATAGCAGTGACGGGGGGAAAAGCTCTTCCGGCCGAACCTGCCGGGGCGCCAGGTGCTGGGCCTGGGACCAGCGGCACATGGCGTCCAGTTCCGCGCGGTTGGCGGCGAAACCGTAGGACCAGAAGTCCGCACCCATGAGGGCTCGCGTCGCCTCCATGTCGGCATGGAAGAACGGCAGGGTCAGCCGGTTGGCGGAGCCGAGCCAGATCGCCTCCAGCTTCTCCATCGCCATGTCGCGGGCCGCCGTGAAGGCGTCGAACAGCGCCTTGGGCAGCCAGGGATGGGCCTCGGCCAGGGTCCGGCGCAGGCCGATGGCGTGCATGATGGGAAAGAAGCCTGTCCTGACGTGATAGGCGCGCTCCGCCGCCGCGAAATCGGGGAACAGGCGCCTGACGCGCGGGTCGCCGGCGACCAGGGCGTTCAAGGGTTTGGGCGCGAACACGGCGTCCAGTTCGCCCGCCAGCAGCAGGTCCTGCAGGCTCTCGCCCGCCGCGATGGGCGTGACGGACAGGTGCGGCGGCAGGTCCAGGGTAAGGCGGTCCTTGCGCGTCCCCTCCTCCAGCGCGCCGGTGCGCCATTGGAACGTGTCCGTATCGACGCCGTATTCGTCGGCCAGGATGCCGCGCATCCACAGCGCCGCCGTCATCTGGTATTCGGGAACCCCAACTTTACGGCCTTCCAGGTCCTTCGGCGTGTCGATCCCGGCGTCCGCGCGCACGACGAACCCGTTGTGGCGGAAGGCGCGGCTGAGGAACACCGGGATGGCGACATAGGCGCCTTCTCCCTTGGCGACCTGCAGGATGTAGGACGACATGGACATCTCGGTCACGTCGAACCGAGCCTCGCCCACGGCCAGCGGGAACAGGGTCGAGGTCGGATGGACCTCGGCCGTGACGCGGCAGCCGGCGACGGGCGCGCGGCCGTCCAGAACGGCGGCGGCGCGGTCGTAGTCCCAGCAGGCGAGGGTGAGGTCGAGGGGCGTATCGGTCATGGCGGCCCAAGATAGAGGCAGTTATGATCGCCGCCAAGCGGTCCGGCACGGAACGCCCCAGGGAGGAGAATCCAAGACATGACCCGGATGACGCTCGACCTTGCCGTCGCCATCGTCGACGGGGCGCTGGCCAGGGGCCGCGCCATCAACTGCGCGCCGCTGACCGTGGCCGTGCTCGACGCGGGCGGACATATCGTGGCGCTGAAACGCCAGGACGACAGCGGCATCCTCCGCGTCGAAATCGCCGTCGGCAAGGCCTACGGCGCGCTCGGCTTCGGCGTCGGCGGACGCGAACTGCGCGAGAAGAACCCCAAATTCATGGCCGGCGTCGTCTCCGTCGCGCCGGGCGGCATGGTGCCCGCCCCCGGCGGCGTGCTGATCCGCGATCCGGAGACCAACCGCATCATCGGCGCCTGCGGCATTTCGGGGGACACCGGCGAGCGCGACGAGGACTGCGCCGTCGCCGGGATCGAGGGGGCGGGCCGGAAGGCAGACCCGGGCGAGGCGAAGACGCACTGACAGTGCCCTCGTATCGGGACGAACTGCCGCGCGCGCCTTCGCACCCGGTTTCGGTCGGCCCGACCGGCCGCGTCCTAGGTCTTGTCGCGGTCGATCACTTCCCTGAGCTTATTGAGCAGCTTTTCGCACTTCTTCTTCTTGCCCTGGGCCGCGGCCTCGTTCGCCCTCTTGAGGATATCCATGGCCGTGGTCTGAAGGTGCGCGCGGCCGATTTGAAGCGCCTTCTTTTCCTCCACCTTCAAATCTTCCGCGCAGTCGGCGCGAGCTTCCTGCGGACTAAAACCAAGGAGGATCAAAACAGCCAACAGGGCCAACGCAAACGTCTTCTTGTGCATCATTCGGTCTCCTCATCCGGATAAGAATTTCAACCCGGAGAGTACATATTAAGAAACTAATATAATCAAGAATTACTGGGCGCGCCGTCGGCGCCCGGGGAGTCTCGGGCGACGCGGGAGAGCGCGACGAGGGCCGCGCCGTCGCCGGGATCGAGGGGGTGGACCGGAAGGCCGGTCCGGGGCCGGCGAAGACGCCCCGACAGCCGCCGCCTCGACCCTTACCCCTATCCCCTGCCCTGACAGATCAGCACCAGGCAATCGTGCATGACCTGGGCGGCGAGCAGCGCCGTCATGCCCTGCACGTCGTGGGGCGGGCTGACCGTGTTGACGTCGCAGGCGACGAGGCGCAGCCCGGCGAACCCGCGCAGGAGGCGCAGCCCTTCCTCCGCCCCCGGGCCGCCCGGAATGGGCGCGCAGACGCCGGGCGCGCAGGACGGATCGAAGAAATCCATGTCCCAGCATAGATAGACCGGCCGCCCGGCGAGGCGCGCCTTGACCTCGGCCGTCACATCGTCGACACCGCGGATGCGCAGGTCGTCGTAGGTGATGAGGCCGTAGCCGAGGGACCGCGCGTAATCGAAGGTGCCGGCCGCGCGGAAGGTGCCGCGCATGCCCAGGTGCAGGGAGGCCGCAACATCGACCAGACCTTCGCCGGCGGCGCGGGTGAAGGTGGTGCCCGTGGAGGCGGCGCGGCCCTGGCCCGCGTTGGCGTCCGTGTGGGAATCCACATGCAGGACGACGAGGTTCGGGTGCAGCCTTGCCAAGGCGCGAAGCTGGGCCAGTGTGACGCTGCCGTCGCCGCCCATGGTGACGGGCACGGCGCCGGTCCCGGCGATCAGGCCGACGGCCTTCTCGATGGCGTCCTCGGCGTCCTCCATCAGGGACGGCACCAGGCGCACGTCGCCGCAATCGATCAGGCGCAGGCGCTCGACCGGATCGAAGTCGGCATCGGGCGGACGGAAGCGGCGGATCAGGCGCGAGGCCTCGCGGATCGCGCGCGGCCCCTCGCGCGCGCCGACGCGGCTGGGATGGGTGCCGGCGTCATAGGGAATGCCCAGGATCGCCGCCCCGCGACCGGCGAGATCGTGGCCGTACTCCACGCCCATGAAGGTGAGCGGCGCCCGGAACAACGATGCGTCGACGATGTCTCCCATCCGGCGATCCTAACCCAAATCCGCGCGAACGGAAGCCACGGAAACGCCGCGGCTGCGGCGCGCCTCAGTCAAGCGCGGCCTCCGATCTCCCGCAGACGGTGCGGATAACCTCGAGGCGCGCGTGGCGCTTGTCGTTGGCCTCGACCAGGGTCCGGGGCGCGGCGCCAGGCGTCGGGCGGAATCAGGTTCTCGACCCGCTCCACCAGGACGCGGCCGTACCAGCTGCGGTCGTAGATGATGACGCGCCCCGCGCGCGAGATGTGACGCCAGAACCGCCACAGGTAATGATGGGCCCGCTCTTCGTCGGTCGGCGCCGCCACCGGGATCGCCGTGACGGCGCGGGGATCCAGCGCCGAGGCCAGGCTGCGGATCGCCCCGCCCCGGCCCTTGGCGGCGGCGGCGTTCGATGGTAGGTCAGATCAGCCCATCCGAACAGAGGACGAAGACCATGCCCGATCACGACGCCCCCGCCGTCTCCCAGGACCTTCAGGCGGAGATCGTCGAGGCCGCCGTGACCTCGCGCCGCTCGATCCGCGCCTTCCTGCCCACCCCGGTGCCGAGGGAGACCGTCGAGCGCATCCTGGCCGCCGCCAGCTACGCGCCATCGGGCTCCAACATGCAGCCGTGGAAGGTGCGCGTGGTGGCGGGCGCCGCGAAGGACCGGCTGGTCGCCGCCGTCACGGCCGAACACGATGCCGGGCGCGCCCAGGAACGGGACTTCAGGTGTTACCCCGACCCGTTCCCGGAACCCTACCTGTCGCGCCGTCGCGCCACCGGCTGGGGCCTTTACGGCACGCTCGGCATCGAGAAGGGCGACAAGGCCGCCATGCACCGCCAGCACGGACGCAACTTCCTGTTCTTCGACGCCCCCGTGGGCCTGATCTTCACCATCGACGGGTCGCTGGAGATGGGCAGCTGGCTCGACTACGGCACCTTCCTCCAGAACATCATGGTGATGGCGCGGGGCCTGGGCCTGGACACCTGCCCGCAGGCGGCCTGGTGCTCGTTCCATTCCACGGTGAAGGAGGTCCTGGAGATCCCCGAGGACGAGGTCGTCGTCTGCGGCATGGCGCTGGGCCACGCGGCCCCGGACGCCGTGGAGAACGGCTTCCGCCCGGTGCGCGAGCCGGTCGCGGGCTTCGCCCGGTTCCTGGATTTCGACTGAGCCGCCTTGCTTTCACGAAACCGGGACGGCAAGAGACCACGCGCGCGATGGGGGCGTGAGCGGGGCGTGAAAACGGGTCCGGCCGGAATCATCGTAATTTTATAATATACTATTTAAATCAGAGTCTTAGATGCTCACGACCCATTGATCCGGCTTCATTGGAGTCCGCCGCCGCCAACTCATATCCTTAGTATCACCAGGACGGTCCTTCCCCCCATTCCCGTCCTTTGAAACCAAGGAGACGAACAATGTCGTATCGTACATTTTCCGCCCTTCTGCCCGCGCTTCTGCTGGCACTGGGCCTCGCCCTGTTCCAGGCCCCGGCCATGGCCGACGAAACGGCCATGGAGACAGGTGACCACCAGTCCGCCGACACGCCGGTCCAAGACCCGCACCGCTGGGGCGACTGATCCCGACAGCCGCGGGCCAGGGGACCGCACGGCCGCCCCCCGTCCCCGGCCCGAATGCCGGCGCTCCCCACCCCCGGGGGAGCGCCGGTTCCTTTCCGGACGCAGGATCGGATCTCCAAATATGGAATTCGATAATTTCGATATAAACATCAATTTATATTCGATATGAGGCGATAAAAATTTGCCCTAGAGTGCCTCCCGCCGGTCGAGGACCGGCGCAGCCGCCGACTGAATCCGGCGATATTCGGAGCTGTCCCTCCCCCGCAGCCCCCTGCGGAAATCGGAAGCTCAAGGAGCCATTCACGTGTTTACCCTGTCCCGCATCAACGTCGTTCCCGCGATCGTTCTTGGTCTCACCCTGGCCGGCACGCAGGCCGCCCTGGCCGGCAGCATCTACGACACCATGTCCGTCGAGGAAGCCATCGCCCACCAGGAAGCGCAACTCGGCCAGCAGGAAGGCCAGGTCGTCCAGCCGAAGCAGCTTGACGACAACCAGCTCGCCAGCGCCGCCAGCACGCGGTCGGCCGAGGAGTTCGCCGATTTCCAGGCGCAGCAGAACGTCGTGACGATCGTCACCCAGACGCCCGCGGGTTCCGACGACTAACGGACTGACGGGCGCCGCGTCCCCCGCAAGACGGCGGCCGCCCGACAAGCCGACAAACGAAACCGGCGTCCCAACGGACGCCGGTTTCTCGTTGGGCTCTCCGGGGGAGGGAGAGATCAGAATCTCTGTTCGCGCCGGTTGCGCAGCAGCGCGGCGTAGCGGTAGACGGCGTGCACGAACTTGCCGTAGGGCAGGGTCAGGAACAGGGCCAGCACCGTGCCCAGGTGGATCGCCAGCAGCGTGCCCATGTAGCCGGTGTCGCGCCACAGAAGGAGCGCCAAGCCGGTCAGGCTGACCAGGAACAGGAGCGCGAGGAACCCTGTGTCCATGCCGCGCTGGGCGCCGTCCTGGGTTGCCGGATCGGCGACGCGCTTGAGCGAGATCAGCCCGAGCGGCCCGATCAGAAGGCCGATGCCGCCCACCGTGCCGAGGACCACCGGAAGGGAGGTATAGCCGTAGGGCGCTTGCCAGCCGAACAGGTAATGATAGATCGTGCCGACGGAGGTGGCGGCGAAGCACAGCAGGAAGCCCCAGAAGGTCATCTGGTGGAACCAGCGCCGCACCTGGGAGAAACTCTCCGCCGGGTAGTTGCAGCCGTCCATCCTGCCGCGCACACCGCCGCCACCCATGTACTTCATGGTCAGGGCGTCGTGGGTCGCCCCGGCGACGCTGAGCGCCGTCTCGGCGGCCCGGGGCGCCGTGTCGCGGCGGAATCGCAGGAAGCCCAGCAGCAGCACGCCCACGGCATAGAGGAACACCCCGCCGAAGGACCAGGCCATGACGTTGTGGGGGATCACGGCGTAGAAGTTTCCGGCGTGCTCGCCCATCACGACCTCGGGCGGCTGGAACAGATGGATCAGCGCCAGCACGAGGCCGATGCCGCCCGCCATCAGGACCGAGACCAGGGTCCCGTTCCTCTGGAACAGGCCCGAAAGGAAACCGGGCCAGGTGTAACGGCGGTAGGTGTCGGCGCGCAGGCGGGCGAAGGCCTGCGGCACGTTGACGGCGAATTCGTGGGGCGGCGCGTACTGGCAGGCGTAGTAGCAGCCGTTGCAGCCGTGACACAGGTTGGCCAGGTAGTCCAGTTCGCGGTCGCTGAAGGCGGTCTGGCGCATCATGGCCGGGAACACGCCGCAATAGCCCTCGCAATAGCGGCAGGCGTTGCAGATCGTCATCAGCCGCCGGGCTTCCTGATGCAGGTCGGCCAGCTGGTCGCCCTGCAATTCCGTGATCTCAGTTCGAGACAAGGCGGGCGGCTCCCTCTCCGGCGACGCGGCCGAACACCAGGCCGATGGCCATGCCGACGCCGCCGGCATAGCCCTGGCCCAGGATGTTGCCGGACATCACCTCGCCGGCGGCGAAAATGTTGGCGGCGGGCACGGTGCGGCCCTTGGCGTCGGTGAACTGGACGCGGGCCTGTTTGTCCACCTTGACCCCCAGATAGGTGAAGGTGATCCCGGGCTTCAGCGGATAGCCGTAATAGGGCGGCGTGTCGACGGGCCGCGCCCAGTTGGACTTGGGCGGCGTCAGCCCCTCGGTGGCGAGGCCGTCCAGCACCTCGGGCTTGAACTCCCCGGGCCGGCAGGCGGCGTTGTACTCGGCCACGGTCTTTTCCAGGGCGCCGGGGTCGAGTTCCAGCGCCTTCGCGAGGCCGCGGATGGTGTCCGATTTCAGGGGCGGGTACATGGACGGCATGAACAGGTCGTTGGCCTTGGCGTCGACGATGCCGAAGGCGATCTGGTCCTCCTGCCTGGCCAGCAGGCGGCCCCAGATGGCGTAGCGCTTGGGCCAGATGTCCTCGCCCTCGTCATAGAAGCGCTGCCCCTTGCGGTTGACCATGATGGAATAGATCACGCAGTCGACCCGCGTGGCGATGCCGCCGTCGCATTTCGGGCTGCGCGCGTCGATGGCGATGGCGTGGCACTGGTCGGCCTCGGCCGCCGTCTGGGCGCCGCGATCCATCAGCACGCGCAGCATGCGGCCCTTGTTGTAGCCGGTGCCGCGAATCAAAAAGCCCTCGGCCGCCTCGCCCCAGCCTTCCTTCAGCCAGTCGATGTCGGCCTGGAAGCCGCCGGCGGCGACGACCAGGGCGCGCGCCTCGACCGTATGCTCCCGCCCCTGATGGCGCACGCGGGCGGCGGTGAAGGCGCCGTCCTCGATCACCAGGTCCGTGACCTCGGCCTCGTAGCGGCACTCGATGCCGAGCTTTTCCGCCGTGGCGTAATAGGCGTTCAACAGGGCCTTGCCGCCGCCCTTGAAGAAGGCGTTGGTGCGGTCCAGGCCGATGGTGCCCGACAGCGGCGGCTGGAACCTGACGCCGTGGGCCGTCATCCAGTCGGCGGCGTCCTCGGACCTCTCGATCAGGAAGCGGGACAGTTCCTTGTCCGTGTTGCCCTGGGTCACGCGCAGCAGGTCGTCGTAGTATTCGTCCACCGGATAGGCGCCGGTCACGAAGTCCGTGGCGGCGTTGTGGGCATAGCGGATGTTGCGCACGTGGCGGGTGTTGCCGCCCCGGAAATCCTTCGGAGCCGCCTCCAGCACCAGCACGCGGGCGCTCCTCTCGGCGGCCGTGATGGCCGCCGCCATGGCCGCGCCGCCGCCGCCGACCACGATCACGTCGACTTTTTCCGATAATCCCGTCATGGCGCGCTGTATAGGATTGTATACAATCCTCGTCAAGTAGCGTTGCGGACATAGACCGCCCGCCCGGTCACCACGAAATCGACCCGGTCGTCGACCAGGGCGCGGCGGCATTCGGCGGGGGTGTTGATGATCGGCTCCTCGTGGGCGTTGAACGACGTGTTGATGAGCACCGGCAAGCCCGTCTCCGCCTTGAAGGCGGCCAGGATATCCGCGTACAGGGGGTTCTCCTCGCGCCGGATCACCTGCGGCCGCGCCGTGCCGTCGACGTGCACCACGGCGGGGATGCGCTCCCGCCATTCGGGCTTCACGGCGGTGGTGATGGTCATGAAGCCGGCGGCGTAGCGGTTGGCCTTGGTGATCTCGAACACGTCGGCCGCGTCCGCCTCCGCCACGTAGGGGGCGAAGGGCATGAACTCCGTGCGCTGCAACCGGGCGTTCAGCGAGGCGTTGATGCCCGCGTCCGCCGGGTTGGCGAGGATCGAGCGGGCCCCGAGCGCCCGCGGGCCGAACTCCATGCGGCCCTCGTAGATGGCGCCCGCCTTGCCGTCCGAGATCAGCTTCGCCGCCGTCTCGACCGGATTACCCTCCAGCAGCCGCAGGGCGCCGTTGACGGCCAGCACGGCGTCGACCTTGCCGTTGTAGTCGCGGCCCAGGTAGACGGAGGAAAGCCGGCGCCGGGCCTTGAGCCAGGCCTGCAGGCCGTCCCGCTCCAGCAGGAACTGCAGCGCCCCGCCCACGGTGATGCCCTCGTCCCCCATGCCGGGGAAGACGAAGGTTTCGTCCGTGTCCGTTTCCTCGCACAGCAGGCGGTTGAGGCGCACGTTGGCGAACACGCCGCCCGCAAGGCCGATGCGGCGCACGGGATGGCGCTTCAGGATCGCGCGTACCGAGGCCAGCACCGTGTCCTCCAGCACCTTCTGGACCGAGGCCGCCATGTCGGCGGGCTCGGTGTCCTTGGCGAGGCGATGAATCTCCTCGCGCATGGCGGCGTCTGAGTCGAAATCGCTCCACACCACGCCGGCGGCGTCGACGTTGAAGTGGCGGCCCAGCGCCTCGGCCCGGGCCGGCTCGCCGAAGGCCGCGAGGCCCGTCAGCTTGCCCTCGTGGCGGTTCATGCGGTAGCCGAGGGCCTGGGTCGTGAAGCCATACGCCAATCCCAGGCTGTCCACGCGGCGCGGCTGCAGGGTCATGTTCTCGCCGCCGAACAGGCACTCCAGCCGGCCGTCTTTCAGGATGCGGTGGGAATAGTGCACGTTGTCGCCGCAGCCGTCGGCGGTGTAGAGCAGGGCGTCGTCCCAGTCCGTGTAGAACAGGGCCGACAGCGCGTGCGCCATGTGGTGGTTGGAATAGGCGATGCGGGCGCCTTCCTTGAAGCCGAAATCGCGGCGGAACATCTCCTCGCGGAACAGGTTCGCCGGCTCGCCCTCGCCGCGCAGCTGCATCTGCGTGCACATGTCCTTCAGCTTCTCGTGGCCGATCAGCTTGTGAAAGGCGTATTCCGCCGATTTCAGCGCGCCCGCGCGGAAATAGCGGGCCGGGAACGAGGCGCGCGACAGCACCACCACGTCGACGTCCGCACGCCGAAGCCCGGCGATGGAAAGGACCTCGTCCATGGCCGCCTCGGGAATGCCGCCGCCGTCGCCCTTCTTGCGGGTCAGGCGCTCCAACTGGACCGCCGCCACCAGGTCGTAGCCGTCGAGCAGCGCCGCCGTGCCGTCGTGGTAGCCGGTGTGGAGGGAGAGGATGATCATGGCGTCCTTCTACCCAATCGGCGGGCGGAGGGACAGGGATTTTGGCGGGTTCGACGCGCCGCTCAGACCAGCTTCCTGACCTCGACCAGGAAATCGGCGACGACCGAGTGCAGGCTTTCCGACTGGCTGGACAATTCCCGCGCCGCCGCGTTGACCTGGCCGGCGGCGTTGTCGGTTTCCTCGGCCGCCGCCGTCACCTGCTGGATGCTGGACGTGACCTCGGAGGTGCCCGACGAGGCCTGTTCGATGTTGCGGGCGATCTCGTTGGTCGCCGCCGTCTGTTCCTCGACCGCGGCGGCGACGGCGGAGTTGGCCTCGTTGATGGCCGCCACCTTCGACGACACCTCGGAAATGCTCTGCACCGTGTTCTCGGACGCCTCGCGGATGTTTTCCACGTAGCGGCCGATGTCCTCGGTCGCCTTGGCGGTCTGGTTGGCCAGGTTCTTGACCTCGCTGGCGACCACCGCGAAGCCCTTGCCGGCCTCTCCCGCGCGCGCCGCCTCGATCGTCGCGTTGAGGGCGAGAAGGTTGGTCTGCGCCGCGATGTCGGCGATCAGCCCGGTCACGTTGACGATCTGATCGGCCGCGTCCTTGAGTTGCGCCACCCGGTCGGCCGCGCCGTCGGACACGGCGGACGCCTCGGACGCGGTCCGGGCGGCGCCCGCGACCTGCTGGCTGATTTCCTGGATGGACGCGGTCAGTTGCTCGGACGCGGCGGCCACGGTCTGCACGTTGCCGGCGGCCTGGTCGGCGGCGCGGGTCACCGCCGCGGCCTGGCGGCTGGTGTCGCCGGCGATCTGCTGCATGGTCTCGGACGAGGCGGCAAGCTCCGTGGACGCGCTGGAAATGGTCTGCACCACGGCGCCGACGGAGGTCTCGAAATGCTCGGCGACCTTCGCGAACTCGTCGACCCGGCTCTGCATGGTCTGCAGGGCCGCGTTGACGGTGCGGCTGGCATTGAGGAAGCTGCCCTGCATCCCGGTTTCGATGATCTTGCGGTAGTACTGGTTCTTGCTGACGTGGGCCATGCAGGCCGACGATTCGCGCACGTAGGCGTCGCAGCGGTCGATCAGGTCGTTCACCAGGTGAAGGACCTCGCCCAGCTTTCCCGTTGCCCGGATTCGGGTCAGGCGGGCCTCGAAGTCGCCGGCGACGACCCGCTTCAACACGTCAAGGGCCTCGGTCAGCTGTTCGTCGTCGGACCTGAAGAACATGGTTCAAACTCCAAGGGAAAACATGAACTGGTTGAAGGACATCCGGGATGCGGACAGCAGATCCCTGACTGCCTGGAACGACGACGCCAGGCCCTCCCTGGGGCCGGCCGCCTTGCGTTCGAGGTCAAGCAGGCGAGCGTATAGGGGGATGATGTGGGCGTCCAGCACGTCGCGGTCGGGAACCCGCCGGTTGGAGTGATAGCCGACCATGTTGCCGCCAGCATCGAAGCTCGGCGTGACATGAGCCAGCACCCAGTAGTTGTCGCCGTTCTTGGCCCGGTTGTTGACGTAGGCGAAGATCTCGTCGCCCCCCTGGATGGTCTTCCACAACAGCTCGAACACCGCCCTGGGCATTTCCGGATGGCGGATGAGGTTGTGTTGCTGCCCCAGGCATTCCTGTTCGCTGTACCCGGAAATCCGCAGGAAGGTGCTGTTGACGTAGGTGAGCTTGCCGGACAGGTCGGTTTTGGTGACGATGATGTCGTTCTTGTCGAACGTACGCTCGTGGCCTGTCAGGCCGGGCTTTCCGTATAGGGCCATTCGGACGTTTCCTTCGTTTTGCGGTCGTCGCCTCCCGCGAATCGGACCTGATGCCAGCACGTCATGATATTCAGGATCAAAGATGTGATATTCAGAACTCACGATTTGCGGGTCAACCATCTTTGCAAAAAAAAGCGATGGCGGCTTCCTGTGCGCACCGGCCCCGGGCCGCGGCTTGCGGCCGACGCCGCTCCGATACCCGCGACATGGCGGCTTTCGTCCGTCACAAGAATTGATCTAGGTTAATTCCCATCCATCCGGTTCCGCTAGAATGCCCGCGCAAAATCCTGGCTTGAGCCCGTTCGCGCGACCCTGAACGAGCCGGAGCCGTGGAGAATCGGTCAGGCGGACAAACCGCCGGCCAGCGAGAGGGGTGTGCGTGAAAAGATTACGTCGCGTCAGCGCATGGACCGCGGTCATGGCGGGGATGGTGTTCGCCGTTTCGGGGACCACCTTCGCGGTACTGTACCACTTCGCGTTCGAGGACGAGCGGGCGCGCCTCGTCGACATGGTCAAAACCCATGTCCGGATGCTCAACCACGAAGCCCGGGAAACCGAGACTCCCGAACAGGCCATCCAGCACCTTCGCGACATGCTGGCCCACTGGGCCGAGCCTTCGGCCGGGCACGTCAGCGCCTTCGGGAGCACCGGCGAGATCTGCATCGCCCACCGCACCGGCGAAACCATCGAATTCCTGATCAGCCGCCGTCACGGGGGCAAGGCGGCGCAGGCGGCCCTGGGCGCGGAAGAATCCCCGGCCGAGCCGATGCGCCAGGCCCTGGCGGGAACCGCCGGCACGATGACCGCGACGGACTATCGCGGCCAACGCGTGCTTGCCGCGACGGCCTTCTTTCCGGACCTCGACCTGGGGCTGGTCGCCAAGATCGACGTCGCCGAAATCCGCGCGCCGTTCCTGCGCGCCGCCGGAATCGTCTTCCTGATATCGGTGCCGCTGATCGCGCTCGGCGCCTGGGGATTCGCGGCCCTCGCCAGCCCCATGGTGCGCCGTCTCGAGGAAAGCGAGGCGCGGTTCCGCCAGATTGCCGAAACGATCGACGGGGCGTTCTGGATGAGCGATCCGGGGAACACCCGGATGATATACGTCAGCCCCGGCTATGAGCGCATCTGGGGGCGCCCGGTCGAGGAGGTCTACCGGGACCCGTGGGCATTCTTCAAGGCGGTCCATCCCGACGACCAGGCCTTCCTGCGCCGGGCCCTGGAACGTCAGGAGGAGGGAGAGGGCTACGACCTGGAGTATCGGGTCGTCCGCCCGGACGGCGCCGTCCGCTGGGTCCGCGACCGCAGCTATCCCGTCGATGCCGGCCTGGGCGCCCCGGCCCGCAACGTCGGCATCGCCGAGGACATCACCGAGCAGAAGAACCGCGAACAGGCATTGCAGAGGTTCTCGCGCGCCGTTGAACAGAGCCCGGCGACGGTGGTCATCACCGACCTGGAGGGCAAGATCGAATACGTGAACCCCAAGTTCACCCAGGTTACGGGCTATTCGGCCCGGGAAGCCGCGGGCCGGACGCCGCGGATGCTGAAATCCGGCGATACGTCCAAGGAAGTCTACGGCGAACTGTGGCGGACCATCGCCTCGGGCGACGAATGGAGCGGCGTGTTCCGCAACCGGCGCAAGGACGGCTGCTACTACTGGTCGTCGCAGCTGATCTCGCCGATCAAGGACGCCAAGGGCCAGGTCATCGCCTTCATCGGCATCGGCGAGGACATCACGGAGCGACGCCAGATCGAACGCTCGCTGGTGCAGGCCCAGAAGATGGAGTCGCTGGGCAATCTGGCGGGCGGCATTGCTCACGACTTGAACAACCTGCTGCTGCCGATCTACGCTTTGACCCGGATGGTTCTGCAGACCGTTCCCGAGGACGCCCCGGAACACGAATACCTGAGCAAGGTCGTTCAGGCGAGCGACCGGGCGAAGGGTTTGGTGTCGCGGATTCTGACCTTCAGCCACGAGGACGAACCCGACCACCAAGACATCGACATCCACGCCACGGTCACCAACACGCTTGAGCTTCTGGCGACGACGATTCCGTCCAACATCCGGATCGACCGCCGTCTCGATCCGGATACGGGCCTGATTCAGGCTGACTCGGGGCAGATCGAAACCGCGCTGATGAACCTCGTATCCAACGCCGCGGACGCCATCGGCGACGTTCCCGGCAGGATCACGGTTTCGCTGGAAGCGGTTGAAGTGAACGACGAGGCGTCGGACAATTCGCTTGATCTGCGGCCCGGAGCATACGCCGTTCTGGCCGTATCCGACACCGGCCACGGCATCGACCCGGAGGTCGCCGCGCGGATGTTCGAACCGTTCTTTACGACCAAGGCCGTAGGCATCGGCACGGGCCTGGGTTTGACGATGGTCCACGGGATCGTCATCCGTCATGGCGGCGCGGTGCACGTGGACCCCGGCCTGGGCCGCGGCGCCACGATCGAGATCTACCTGCCGCTGGCCGGCGACCGTGCCGCGGCATCCGCCCGCCGGACCGGCGAGCACGTGTGACGGAGGAGAGAGATGGCGAGAATTCTCGTGATCGACGATGAAAGCCTGGCGCGGTTCACCCTGCGCGCCATCCTTGAGGCCGCGGGACACGAGGTCGTCGAGGCGACCAACGGCAACGAAGGCATCGCGCTGCAGAAGGCCGATCCGTTCGACCTTGCCGTGACGGACGTGATCATGCCCGAAAAGGCAGGCGTCGAAACCGCCATTGACCTCAAACGCGATTATCCGGACCTGAAGATCATCGCCATTTCCGGCGGCGGACGGACCCGGAACCTGGACTTTCTCAGGCTGGCCAAGCAGTTCGGCGCGGACGAAACCCTGGCCAAACCGTTTTCCGCCGATGAACTGATGGCGCTCGTCAACCGCCTGATCGGCGCCGCGGAACGATCGGAGCGCTAGATTGGACAGACCCGGCGAAGACGGGGCCCTGGCGGGCCTATTGGACGCGGCCCTGGCCGAGACGCGCGGGGGCGGCGGCGAGCCCTGGCCCCAGTCTCCGGCCCTGGCGCGGCTGTCCGGGTACGTGGCGGCGCGGGGCGGGGCGCTGCGCCTGATCGATTTCTCGCCGCTCAAGGCGTCCCGTCCCGACTTCTGGCCCGCCGCCAACACCGAAATCCACGAATTCATCGCCGCCGTCGCCGCCCGCGACCTCAGGCACGGCGACCGGTTTGTCCGGCTCGACGACGCCACCTATCTACTGGTGATGGCGCAGGCGAGCGAAATGGGCATTCACCACGTCGCCACGAAGGTCGCCGAAGGGGTGACCCGCGAACTCGTCGGTCGCCACGTGCTGCTCGATTTCGCTTCCGTTCACAGCATGTCCGGAGACGCCGAAGGAGAAAGCCTGTTTCGTCTGGTCAGCCAGGAAGAGGAAACCCTGGACGAGTTCCTGTTGCGCGTCCGGACGCTGACCCGGATCAACCGGGAATGGCGGTTCCCCCGCGAGGCCCGCATCGACGACGAAGACGCCCCCGACACCGACATCGAATTCATCTTTCGGCCGCTTCTCGCGCTTCGCGACCGGACCATGTCGACGTTCCTGTTCATGCCGCTCCGCCCGATGGGTGACGGCTACATTTCCGGTTATGCGGTTCTGGACGACCCCGGCGACCCCTCGGAGACCTGCCGCCTTGACGTGATGACGCTGCGCCATGCCATCGGCGCCATCGACGACATCATGGAAAAGGGCGCGCGCACCCTGATCGGCCTGCAGGTCCACGCCCTGACCCTGGGCCACTCCGGCACCAGGAATGCCTATCGCAAGGCGCTGGCGTCGCTGACGTCCGACCAGATATCGCGGATCGTCTTCGAACTGGCCGGCGTACCGGACGATGTGGAGACGGCGGAGCTGGAAGCGGTCGCGGCGGCGCTGCGGCCGACGGCCGGCCTCGTCAACGTCCAGGCCCGCCTGGGAACCGGGAATTTCCAGTCGTTCCGCGCCGCCGGCTTCCGCGCCGTCGGGATCGACGTCTATTCCTCGGGCGCCGCCGAGGCCGAGGTGATGCAGGGGATCGACGACTTCATCGAGGGCGCGCGGCGCCACCAGTTGAAGACCTACATCCTCGGCGTCCGCTCTGTCAGCCTCTACACGGCGGCTGTGACCGCGGGTTTCGACTACATGTCCGGACATGCGCTGAGCGAGGCCTTCTCGGCGCCGACGGAGGTTGTCGCCTACCGCCTGGATCAGCCGTTCACCCACTATTCGACACGATCTAAGAATTAGGCGGTGCGGACAACCCGGATATAGTCCACACCGACCATCCAGCGGACGGGACAACGAATGGCCTTTCTCTCCATCTCCATCGATCTTTCCGGCTCGACCCTGGCCAAGCAGACGCTCGTCGGGCTCAGCGTCGACAACGCGGCGCGCCGGCGTGAGCTTTACAACAGCTTCACCCACACGCTCTACCAGATGGAACGGCGGTTCTATCTGAACCTGCTGGGCCGGCCGGGCTTCGACATGAGCGGGCTCTACCTGGTCAAGTCCATCGGCGACGAATACTGGTACGTCTACGAGGTCGACGAGACCGACACCGACGCGCTCGGGCGGATCGCCCAGGACCTGTTCGAGGCGCTCATCGAACTGTTCACCGAGCACCGCAACCTGTCCTTCGTCATCGATGGCGATGGCCATGACGATGACGGAGACGGGCGCGCACCGGACGGCCCCGTGATCCGCAAGTTCGACCTGCCCATCAAGGCCTACGTGGACCTGATCCTCGAGCCCATCGAAGTCAACGTCGAACGCTACGAATACATCAAGGACATCGTCGCGATGCTGCGCCGCGACCCGTCGACGGTGTACAGCCTGGATTCCGAGTTCGCCGCCATCTGCAACCGCCTCAACCTGGGCGGCGGCGAAGTCGACAACCAGGGACACATGCAGGTCCGGCGCGATTTCATCGGCCTCGAGATCGACCGCTTCTTCCGCATGACCAGGTTCTGCAAGCCCCTGCTCCTGGGCGTCGGGGGGACGCTCATGGACCGTCTCGACCTCGCCGCCGAGCCCGTGAACGCGCACATGGCGCATATCGCCGTCAGGCGTCTGACGCCGCGCGCGGGACGGACGGGGAGCGGCCACATGGTCATTCAGGAAATCATCCCGGCGGCCGAGATGAAGGGCATAAGCGAGGCCTACGTGATGCACCACCTGTTCGACCCGGAACGTCAGGACGAGGCGTTCTACGCGCCCCATCCGACGGTCGAGACCCTGATGGCGCCGACCCGGGCGTTCCTGGCCGAAAGCGGATTCTACGCGCTCGGGCGCACGAATTCCTGAGCGGCGGCGGCAACGGGGCCGGCTTTTCCAGGAAAACGAAGGGGGTAGGATGGTGGGCGCGGCTGGGATTGAACCAGCGACCCCTACGATGTCGATGAACGGGGGCCGTGGTGGCAACGAAAGTTCCGGAAAGCCATGCAAAACGCCAGGCTCACCGACCTTTCAAACCGAGCCGTTACCTGGCAATGCAACCGGCTGCACCTTGGCTCGATCCGTGATAGGATAAATCCATGAGCAAGGATACTTTCGTCACCCTGGACGACGCTGTATCAGCGGCCCGCAAGCTGCCGTCTGATGCGCAAGCCGCAATCGCGCGCGAACTGATGGAACAGGTCGAAGATTTCTCTACGCCCGAGCGCTCGGCCGAACGGCAGAAAATCATTAAGGATCGTTTGAGCAAACCGCTTCGCGCCATTTCGCGTGACGAATTGACGGCCATGCTCCGGCGTTACAATCCTGCCATATGAGGATCGAGTGGACGGCGGAAGCCGCTGCCGAACTCACCGACATCCTATCGTACATTGCCGCCCAAGACCCGAGTGCCGCCGCGCTGGTTGCTGAGCGCGTCATGGTGGCTGAAACACGTATCCAGCAGTTCCCGATGGCCGGCAGGCACGATACGGAGACGGACACGTACGACCGGTTCATCCCAAAGACCCGGATCGTGCTCACCTACGCGATACGCGACGAGACGATCTGGATGATTGCTACATGGCACACGTCGCGTGATCCAAGGACCAAGCCGGTTCGCTCATAGCCGAGCTTGTTGCGGTCGATCCTGATCGGCATCGCTCAGACGGGGATATTTCGCGCCCAATGGACGCGCCAGATCAATGAAGAGTGGATCAGGGAACTCGCCGAAAATCGGCCTGATCTATCGATGCCCAACATCAGGCGAACGGCCGATTTAATGAACAAGGCGATCAGGGATTGCCTCATCGAAGGCCATGAAAACCTGATCGAATGCCTCGAACTCCCTGATCCCAATGATAGACACGTTCTCGCCGCAGCGATCCAAGGGCGAGCGGACGCCATCGTCACGTTCAATCTCAAGGACTTTCCTGCTGCCTATCTGGAGAAGTACCAGATCGAGCCGCTGCATCCCGACGACTTCCTGATTAACCAAATAGACCTTGTTCAAGGGCCCGTCCTGCCGGCGATCCATGAACAACGAACTGTGCTCAAAAACCCACCGATCTCCGCAGAAGACCTTGTGTCCAACCTTGAAAAGCGCGGGCTGCCGCAGACGGCGGCCCGGCTTCGCTCGTTGAAAATGCTGATTTGATGCTGGCCTTCATGGCCTCGCCATCGCCGAGGCGATCAAGGCGGAGATCGGCGAGCCGGGGGAGTAGGCCGGGCCCACTAGCAGAACGCCTGATCTTTTCTATCCAACCCGATTGTTGGACAATCCCTCCACCTCGGAGAGAAAGGAGGGAACCTTCATGGACACCTACACGAAAGTCGTTCTCACCATCACCGCCGCGGCTCTGGTGGTCCTTGCCGGTAGGGGTTTGGCCCCACAAACCGCCGAGGCTGGGATATTCCAAGGCGGACCGACCTTTGGAGACTTCCGGCGCCTGGGCGAGATCAAAGACAAGAGCCAACGCGACGAGGCCCTTCGCGACCTCATATATCGGCTTCCAATGGTGCGCATTCACGGATCAGTGAACGTGAATTAAGGGGGACATTATGGCCGAAAGAACTTGCGGAACGTGCCACGGCGCCTGCTCTGTTCCAGGCGATCCTGTAACCTGCAGCCGATGCGGAGGGAACGGGTACATCCAAGTGCCTGGCGGGAGGCCCTCGCCCGGGCGTGAAAACTGCATGTCCTGCGGTGGAAGGGGAAAGGTGCCTAACCCAAATCGAAAAACCTGCTCTACCTGCGGCGGCACTGGAAAAGTTTCATACTGAAATCAGCAGGGGCGTTTCTTTCCCGTTGATGCAACCCTTTTCCCGCAGCCCAGGCCGGATACGTTTTACGCATTTGTCCGACAAATGCGGTAATGCGCCTGTCGCCCTGCGTTGCCTATTGACCAGCGTTTTTACCCAGGTGCTAGGCTCGCCCCATGCGGACCTTCCTGGACCTGATCGATAGCGGCCATAGCGTCCTGGCGAAGTGCCGGGGGTGCAGTTTCATCGTGCAGTTGCATCCCAATTTCTTGCCCGCCGCGATCCGCGAGACCGCCGCGCCCCAGGATATTGAACAGCGGGGCCGATGCAAGCGGTGCGGCGCCAGAGGCCCCCACGTGGCGGCAGAGCACCGGCAACTGACCTACGGCGGGCACACCTGATTCCAGGCCGTGGCGGATGCGAAATGCCAGTCAGCAGTTGCAGTACTCGAAGGCCCTGATCCGGTCCCTCCCCGGATACCCGAATTCTCCGGTTGAATTGGCGGGAACGGTGATTTCACAGTCGTCCTGGCCTTTGATGTCCACGTGGACCCTGACATCATAGGAACACGAATTGGTGATGACCCGGACCTGGTACCCGGGGATATCCGCATCGTGCCAGGAGATGCAGCCGGCACCGGACTGCATCGGCCCGCACCGCTCGCTACGCGAACATTCCCCTCCACAACTGATGCTCGTCCAGGGGTAGTCATCGGGCCTGAATTGCCCCTCCGCAGGCGTGGCCAGCACGGAGATCAGGAGAACGCAGAAGATCAAACGCTTCCTCGCTCGGATGCTCTTTTTCGCTTCGTTCATTGACGCGCCCCCCTTCACTGCCCCTTACACTTCCCCTTGAGGGTATGGAAATTCCCCCTTCCTGGTACGGGACAAATTATCCGAGAATTGGCGCTCGGGTGTCAATTTCCCGGCGGCCTCCATCCGGATGGCATATGCTGCCGTGATGGCGACGGTGGAGTAGCTGGCTGACGCGGGCTACGACGTGGTGACCACCTGCGGCGGCTGCGGGAATTATCCCGCACGGCAAAAAAGGGAGGGGGAATTTCCGGACCCGTAAAAGGGGAAACTCCAGGGGCAAAAAGTGCCCCATAGGTGCCCCAGACCAAGACAAAGAAAAGCCCGACACGTTGGTCTGGGAATTTTCTGTTAAATATCAATTGTGTAGATGGTGGGCGCGGCTGGGATTGAACCAGCGACCCCTACGATGTCAACGTAGTGCTCTCCCGCTGAGCTACGCGCCCGTCCCGACCCGGCCCCAATCCGGGGGCGGCCAAGAGCAGAGGGTTTTAATGCCTTCGCCCCCGCTTGGCAAGGCCCGCGGTGGACCTTCGCGAGGGCCTTTCAACGAGGCGCCCGCGGCCCCGCCGATCCGCAAGAAACCGTTGCACCCCCCGCGCCGGGAGGTTAACAGATTAGGGGGGTGTGTCGAACCAGACGACGAGGCGTTGTCACATGGATACAGGCCGGAACGGAGACGGATCCGCCGCAACGCCGTCTTCCGCCGAGGCGGCCCGGGCGAACGCGGTCGACGTCTTCCGCCCCCAGGTGCAGACGGCGCCCGTGGTGTTCGCCTCGCCCCATTCGGGCCGCGACTATTCCTCCGACTTCGTCCGCCAGTCCTGCCTGGACGCGACGGCGCTGCGCCGGTCCGAGGACGCCTTCGTCGACCGGTTGTTCCGCCGCGCCCCCGAATTCGGCGCCCCCCTGATCCGCGCCAATTTCCCCCGCGCCTATGTGGACGCCAACCGCGAGGCCTACGAGCTGGACCCCCGCATGTTCGCGGCCCCCCTGCCCGGGCACGTCGTCACCCGCTCGCCGCGCATCGCCGCGGGCCTGGGCACGATCGCCCGCGTGGTCGCCAACGGCGAAGAGATCTATGCCCATCCCCTGACGTTCGCCGAGGCGAGGAAGCGCATCGAGGCGACCCACCGCCCCTATCACACGGCGCTGCAGGGCCTGATCGACGAAACCCGCCAGGCGTTCGGCGGCTGCCTGCTGATCGACTGCCATTCCATGCCGTCCAACATCGCCGGCACGCGCGGCGACCACCCGCTGGGCGACGTCATCCTGGGCGATTGCCACGGCACCTCGGCCGGACCCGCCATGACGGCCCTGGCCGAACACCTGTTGAAGGACCAGGGCTTTTCCGTCACCCGCAACCGGCCCTATGCCGGCGGCTACACCACGCGCCATTACGGGCGGCCGCGGGCGGGCGTCCACGTGCTGCAGATCGAACTCAACCGCGCCCTTTACCTGGACGAGGCGGCCATCGAGCCGCTGCCGGGGATGGCGGAGGTGGCGGCGCGGCTCGACGGCTTCATGACCCTCCTGTGCGCCGGGGCGCGCCGCCTGGTGCTGCCCCAGGCGGCGGAATGACCCCGGCCCCGCCCCAGACACCCGCACGCCAGATGACCGCCCCCGCCCCGATCCTGATCCGCGACGCCGCCGAAGCCGACATGCCGGCGATCCAGGCGATCTATGCCCATCACGTGGCCACCGGCGGCGGCAGCTTCGAATACGACCCGCCGGACGTGGCCGAGATGATCCGCCGCCGCGCCGCCCTTGTGGATGCGGGGTATCCCTACGTCGTCGCCGAGGACGCCGGGCACATCCTGGGATACGCCTATGCGGGCCCCTACCGGCCGCGCCGGGCCTATCGCTATACGGTCGAGGATTCGGTCTATGTCGCGGCCGACGTCCACCGCCGGGGCGTGGGCCGGGGGCTACTGGCGGAGCTGATCCGCCGCTGCACGGAAGCCGGCTACCGGCAGATGATCGCGGTGATCGGCGATTCCGGCAATACGGGGTCGGTCGGTTTGCACCGCAAAATGGGCTTCCGCGAGGTCGGGATCATCCGCGACGTCGGTTTCAAGTTCGGCCGGTGGCTGGATTCCGTCACCATGCAGCTTCCGCTGGGCGACGGCGGAGACACCCTGCCCGAAGCCTAAGCCCCCATAGAAAAATTGGAATTTTCCCGGAGTGGACAAAAAAAGGGGCCGTGTCGATGACACGGCCCGAGTCTTTGGGAGGAAACATCCAAGTAAAGGCAGGTACGGAAGACCGTCTGGGAGGATCCGTCTCCCGTATGCTGCGATGCAATATATACGGCGTTTCCTTCGCAGGTGCAAACAAAAAATCGCCTGTTCCGGCTCTTTTTTCTCCCCGGCAAATCCGGCCGCCCCGGCGCCGCCCGCCCAAAATTCAACCCCTTGATAAACAAATGGAATTTCTTCCGGCAGGCTGGCACGCCCCTTGCGTGGATCCCCCGTAGAACGGGAGAAAAACCATGGCGTGGCGAACGCGCTTGTTCCTTTGCTGGCTTGCGGCCGGGCTTCTGTCATGGGCCCCGGACGCCGTGGCCGAGCGCGGACAAGCCCTTGAAAAACCGGAAAACATCTGCCTTGAGGCGGCGCGCGCCGTGGAGCGGCGCGAGGGCATTCCGGCCAACCTTCTGGCCGCCATCGCGCTTGTCGAATCGGGCCGCTTCGATGCGGAAAGCGGGGAAAATTTTGCCTGGCCCTGGACCGTGACCGCCCAGGGCAAGGGCCGCTACTTCGCGACCGAGGCCGAGGCCCGCGCCGAGGTCGAGATCCTGTTGAGCCAGGGGGTGCGCAACGTCGACGTCGGCTGCATGCAGATCAACATGCATTACCACTGGCACGCCTTCGACACCCTGGACCGCGCCTTCGACCCGGCCGCCAACGCGGCCTACGCGGCCAAGTTCCTGAAGGCCAAGTACGACGAGACCCGCGACTGGCTGACCGCGGCGGGCCAGTACCATTCCCAGACGCCCGAGAACTTCCGCCCCTACCGCATCAAGGTGCTGAGCTACTGGAACCGCCTGAACCGCGGCGACGCCGAGGCCCGCCTGTCCGGCAAGGATGCCGGCAAGGCCGACGACGACGCGCGCGAGACCACCCTGGTCGCCGTCGACACGGGGCGCACGGAGCGCCTCAACGGCCTGCTGCGCGAAAAGCGCCGGGGCGAGCGCCAGGACATGCGGGCCCTGGACGCCGGCGACCGGCGTCTGGCGCACCTGGACGACTGGCGCTACCACAAACGCCGGGGCGTGCAGCTTGAGGCCGTGGTCGCCCAGCGCATGGCGGAAATGGAACTGCGCCGCGAGGAACGGCTGCGCGACCTCGACCGCGCGACCCGCGACTTCACCTTCGCCGAAAAGCGCCGCACGCAGCTCGAACGCTGGCGCAAGACGGGCAGCCTCGTTTCCGAGACGCCCAACATCACGATCGAACGCTAGCCGGCGATCCGGTCCCGGCGGGTTACGCCGGCTCCTGCGTGAAGTCTTCGTCCGAAACGGGCTCAAGCCAAGTCGCCGCCTTGCCCTGATCGTCCGATTCCGACAGCGCCAGGTGGCACATCATGCTGTCGGGCGCGGCGCCGTGCCAATGGCGCGCGTCGGGCGGGATGACGACCGTGTCGCCGGCGTTGATCTCCTCGACGGGATGGCCCTCAAGCTGATAGCGGCCCGAGCCCGACAGCACGTAGAGGATCTGCCCCACCGCATGGGTGTGCCAGTTGGTGCGCCCGCCGGGCGTGAAGGTGACGCGCGACACGCGAAGGCGCGACGGGGCTTCCGGCGCGAACACGGATTCGTGCAGGACCTGGCCGACGAAGTTGTCGGCCGGGGCGACCTTGGTCTGGCGATCGCCGGCGCGGATGATTCTGGGTTCCATTGAGGTTCCTCCCGGTTTCTGGTGGACGTTTTGTATACAATGGCACGGTCCGCCCGCCAGGTGAAGCCGTCGGTTCGCAGCCGGACGGCGTCACGGGAGGGAGCCTTCCACCGTCATGCGCCCCTGTCAGGCGAATTCCTCGGCGATGGCCGTCATGACATTGGGTCGTTCGGCCATGCGCGCGCGGTGATCCATGACGCGGGGGATGCGCGCAGGGTCGACGCCGTCCTGCTCCAGCCACTGGGCCAGGGTGAACAGGTAGGGATCGGCGATCGAATACGCCTCGCCCATCACCCAGGGCCCCTTGAGCATGCCGGTTTCGATCAGGTCGTAACAGGCGCCGACGGACTCGGGCACCTTCTTCTGCATGGCCAGGATGGCGTCATGGTCGTTTTCGTCGACCCAGCGGTGGCCGCGCATGCGGTGGGCATGGGCGACGTGAAGCGACGAGCAGATGAAGCTGTTGAAGGCCTGCAGCTCGGCAAAGGCGAAGGGGTCGGCCAGGGGCGCCAGACCCGCGTCGGGGAAGCTCTGCGCCACGAAGGCGAGCATCGCCGGGGTTTCCGTCAGGATGCCCCTGGGCGTTGCCAGGGCCGGCACGCGGCCCTTCGGATTGACGGCCAGGTATTCGGGCGAGCGTTGCTCCAGATGTGCGAAATCGACGCGCCGGAGCGTGTAGTCCGCGCCCGCCTCAAGTCCCGCGTCCAGGAACGCGATGTGGGTCGCCAGCGCACAGGTGTGCGGCGCGAAAAACAGCATGAACATGGTCGAGCCCCCCAAAATTCGGCATGACGCGGAAAACTCTGGCCGATTTCGGGGGCAACGGCAATCGGATTGGCCAGATCGCGGCAGCGGCGCGGGCGGCGGGGATCAGCCGTTGCGGTAGATGTAGCTGTAGCCGTTGATCGCGGGCACGCCGCCGAGATGTGCATACAGCACCCTGGACCCGGCCGGGAAATAGCCCTTGCGGATAAGGTCGATCATCCCCTGCATGGATTTCCCCTCGTACACGGGGTCGGTCATCATGCCTTCCGTGCGCGCGGCCAGGCGGATGGCGTCGTTGGTTTCCTCCGACGGCACGCCGTAGGCCGGATAGGCGTAATCGCCGATCAGCACCAGGTCGTCGTCGGTGATGCCGCGGCCCAGGTCGACCAGTTCGGCCGTGTTGCGCGCGATCTCCATCACCTGGGCCCGC
>PFFW01000167.1 GCA_002781745.1 Rhodospirillales bacterium CG15_BIG_FIL_POST_REV_8_21_14_020_66_15 | reverse complement strand
CGCGCGGTCATCGACCGCACCTCGGGCGCGATCACGCTGGCCCGCTATCTGGAAGTCGTCGAAGACGCCGCCGCCGTCGAGAACGAAATCACTCAGCTGACCCTGGAGCAGGCCAAGCAGCGCAAGGCCGACGCGGTGGTCGGGGAATTTCTGGTCGATCCCCTGCCGCCCATCGACTTCGGGCGCATCGCGGCCCAGACCGCCAAGCAGGTCATCGTCCAGAAGGTGCGCGAGGCCGAACGCAAGCGCCAGTACGAGGAATACCAGGACCGCATCGGCGAGGTCGTCAACGGCCTGGTCAAGCGCATCGAATACGGCAACGTGATCGTCGACCTGGGCCGCGCCGAGGCGCTGTTGCGCCGGGACGAATCGATCCCGCGCGAGCATTTCTCCAACGGCGACCGGGTGCGTGCCTATATCATGGACGTGCGCGAGGAAACCCGCGGCCCGCAGATCTTCCTGTCGCGCACGCATCCGCAGTTCATGGCGGCCCTGTTCAAGCAGGAAGTGCCGGAAATCTACGACGGCATCATCGAAATCAAGGCCGTCGCCCGCGATCCGGGCTCGCGCGCCAAGATCGCCGTGCTGTCGCACGACAGCTCCATCGATCCCGTCGGCCCCTGCATCGGCATGCGCGGCTCGCGCGTGCAGGCCGTGGTCGGCGAACTGCAGGGCGAGAAGATCGACATCATCCAGTGGTCGCCCGACCAGGCGGCCTTCATCGTCAACGCGCTGGCGCCCGCGGAAGTGTCCAAGGTCGTCATGGACGAGGACGCCCACCGCATCGAGGTCGTGGTGCCCGACGACCAGCTGTCGCTCGCCATCGGCCGGCGCGGCCAGAACGTGCGCCTGGCCTCGCAGCTGTCGGGCTGGGACATCGACATCTTCACCGAGGCCGAGGAGTCCGAGCGCCGCAACGAGGAGTTCCGCGCCCGCTCGGCCCTGTTCGTGGAGGCGCTCGACGTCGACGACGTGATCGCCCACCTGCTGGTCACCGAGGGCTTCTCCAAGGTCGAGGAAGTGGCCTTCGTGCCGCTCGACGACCTGATGGACATCGAAGGCTTCGACGAGGACGTGGCCCGCGAACTGCAGGCCCGCGCCCAGGGCTATCTGGAAACGCGCGACGCCGAGTTCGAGGCGCGCCGCCGCGAACTGGGCGTCGAGGACGACCTGGCCGAGGTCGCGGGCATCACCAACGAACTGATGGTGGCGCTCGGCGAAAACGGCGTGAAGACGCGCGACGACCTGGCCGACCTGGCCGGCGACGAGCTGCTGGAAATCGCGCCCCAGGGCACGATGACCCTCGATGTCGCCAACCAGATCATCATGGCCGCGCGCGCCCACTGGTTCGCGGGCGAGGAAACGGCCGAACAGGCCGGCGAAGGCGATGCCGAGGGTGATCCGGCGCTCGAGGCGTCCGAAGCGGGCGCCGGCGACGCGCCGCAGGCGTCCTGAGGACGCCGTCGATGGCCGACGGCAGAGACGAAACGATGAGCTAGGAACAGGGACAGGCATGGCCGGTGGACTGCAGACCCACGCGGAGAACGAGACGGCCCCGGCGTCCGATGCGGACGGCGGGCCGGTCCGCCGCTGTATCGTCACCGGGAAGAAACGCCCTGTCGCCGAACTCCTCCGTTTCGTGGTCGGCCCCGACGACCGCATCGTTCCCGACCTGGCCGCCGGCCTGCCCGGGCGGGGATTATGGTTGAGTGCCCGCCGCGATGTGGTAAATACAGCCAGCGAAAAGAAGCTTTTCGCCAAGGCGGCCAAGCGCAAGGTTATCGTCCCGCCCGATCTGGCGGACGAGATCGAGGCGCAGATGGTCCGCCGCTGCATGGACGCGCTGGGTCTGGCGCGCCGTGCCGGCCAGGTCGTCGCCGGTTTCGAGAAGGCGAACGCTTGGCTGAGGGCCGCCCGCGGCGGCCTGTTGGTCGCGGCCCGGGACGGCGGCGAGGACGGCAAGTCCAAGCTGCGGGCCCTGGCACCGGGACTGGCGCAGTTCACGGTCCTGGACGCCGCCGAATTGGGCCGCGCGCTGGGCCGGGATCATGTGGTCCACGCGGTGGTCGCGCCCGGCCGCCTCGCGGATCGTCTGGTCTTCGAACAGAACCGGCTTTTGGGGTTTCGCGAGGGTGCCCCGGCCGGCGGACTTTCACCCTCGCAGACAGATGAATAGGCCGGGCCCTGGGGGCCCGCACATCCGGGGGCCCCGGATCGCGCCGATCGGAAGGTATTGATGGCTGAGACGACTGAAAAAGACAAGGCGGACAAGGATCGCGGCGGCAGCAAGCTGGGCCTCGCCGGCGGCGGCAAGCTGACGCTGAACAAGACCGTGGAGAAGCGCCAGACGCGGCAGAACTTCTCGCACGGGCGGTCCAAGATGGTGACCGTCGAGGTCAAGAAGCGCCGCATCATCACGCCGACCAGGGACGAAGCCGGCGCGGGCCCCGAGGCCCTGCCCGACGAAGAGGGCGAGGCGCCGATCCGCGAGCTGACCGACCAGGAGCGCGCCGCCCGCCAGCGCGCGCTCGACACCGCCCAGCAGACCAGGGACGATGCGGCCGAGGTCCTGCCGCAGCGGCCGCTCGGCCCGACGCCGGTGGAGCGCGAGGCCCCCGTATCCGAGCCCGAGCCCGAACCGGAAGCGGCCACCGAACAGGCGGCTCCGCCCGCGGCCGAGGCCGCGCCGGTGCCCGCCGCCGAGGAAGCCCGCCATGCCCGTCCCCGCCCGGCGGCGCGCGAGGAGGAAGACGACGAAGGCGCGCGCGGCAAGACCCGCGGCAAGCCCGGCCGCGCCGAGCCGCGCCGGGCGACGCCGACGCGCGGCTACGACGAACGCCGCCGCCGCGGCAAACTGACCATCTCCGACGCCCTGGAGGGCGAGGAGGAACGCCAGCGCTCCATCGCGTCCGTCAAACGCGCCCGCGAACGCGAAAAACAAAAGCAGCGCGAACTGCTGCAGGAAGGGGCCAAGGTCGTGCGTGAAGTCATCGTTCCCGAGGCCATCACCGTGCAGGAACTGGCCAACCGCATGGCCGAGCGCGGTGCAGACGTGGTCAAGTCGCTCATGAAGATGGGCGTCATGGCCACCATCACCCAGACCATCGACGCCGACACGGCGGAACTGGTGGTCGAGGAGTTCGGCCACCGCATCCGCCGCGTGTCCGAAGCCGACGTGGAACTGGGCCTGAAGCGCGACGTCGATGCGCCGCAGGACCTGAAACCCCGGGCCCCCGTGGTCACCGTCATGGGCCACGTCGACCACGGCAAGACGTCGCTGCTGGACGCGCTGCGCGCCACCGACGTGGCCGGCGGCGAGGCCGGCGGCATTACCCAGCACATCGGCGCCTATCAGGTGGAAACCCCGTCGGGCGCGAAGATCTCGTTCATCGACACGCCGGGCCACGCCGCCTTCACCGAGATGCGCGCGCGCGGCGCCCAGGTCACCGACATCGTCGTGCTCTGCGTGGCCGCCGACGACGGCGTGATGCCGCAGACCATCGAGGCCATCCACCACGCCAAGGCCGCGGGCGTGCCGATCATCGTCGCCATCAACAAGATCGACGTGGCCGGCTCGGACCCGAAGCGGGTGCGCACGGAACTTCTGCAGCACGACGTCCAGGTCGAGGAAATGGGCGGCGACGTGCTGTCCATCGAGGTCTCGGCCCTGAAGAAGACCAATCTGGACAAGCTCGAGGAGGCGATCCTCCTGCAGGCCGAACTCCTGGATCTCAAGGCCAACCCCGACCATGCCGCCGAGGGCGTCATCGTCGAGGCCCGCATGGAACAGGGCAAGGGCTCGGTCGCCACGGTGCTGATCCAGCGCGGCACGCTGCGCGTCGGCGAGATCTTCATCGCCGGCTCCGAATGGGGCCGCGTGCGCGCCATGATGAACGCCCACGGCGAGCAGCTTGACGAAGCCGGGCCGTCGGTGCCGGTGGAGATTCTGGGCCTCAACGGCACGCCCCAGGCGGGCGACGACTTCGTCGTCGTCGAGTCGGAGGGACGCGCCCGCGAGGTCACCGAGTTCCGCCTGCGCCAGGAACGCAACAAGGCCGCCGCCGCCGGCGGACGCGGAACCCTGGAGCAGATGTTCGAGAAGATCCAGGAAGGCGAGGCCAAGGCCGTGCCGCTGGTCCTCAAGGCGGACGTGCACGGCTCCGCCGAGGCCATCGTCGGGGCGCTGGAGAAGCTGTCCACGGACGAGGTCAAGGTCCAGGTCCTGCACTCGGGCGTCGGCGGCATCAACGAGTCGGACGTGACGCTGGCCCGCGCGTCCAACGCGCTGATCGTCGGCTTCAACGTGCGCGCCAACCCGCAGGCGCGCGACCTGGCCAAGCGCGACGGCCTGGAAATCCGCTACTACTCGGTGATCTACGACCTGACGGACGACATCAAGTCGCTGCTGTCGGGCCTGCTGGCGCCGACCATCCGCGAGAACTTCCTGGGGTATGCCCAGGTGCGCGAGGTGTTCAACGTATCCAAGGTCGGCAAGGTCGCCGGCTGCATGGTCACCGAGGGCACCGTGAAGCGCGGCGCCAAGGTGCGCCTGCTGCGCGACGACACGGTCATCCACGAGGGCGAGCTGAGCCAGCTCAAGCGTTTCAAGGACGATGCCCGCGAGGTTCAGTCGGGCACGGAGTGCGGCATGGCGTTCGCCAACTACCAGGACATCCAGGTCGGCGACATGATCGAATGCTTCGAGACCGAGGAAGTGGCGCGCCAGCTGTAACGCCGCCGGGGTCCACGACCGGCCGCCGGCGCGCCCCTCGGGGCCGCCGCCGCCCGGTGATTGGTAATATGCCGCCATGTCAGACAAATCCCGCTCCCGCCAGGAAGGGCCCAGGCCGCCCTCGCAGCGCCAGCTTCGCGTCGGCGAGGAACTGCGTCACATCCTGGCGCGCATCCTTGAGCGCCACGACTTCCGCGATCCCGTCCTGGAACACGCCAACCTGACGGTGACCGGCGTCGACGCCAGCCCGGACCTGCGCCGCGCCACCGTGTTCGTGGTGCCGCTCGGCGGCGGCGTCGGGGGCGGCGCCGACGCGGCGGACAAGGAACAGGACGACATCCTGCGGGCCCTCAACCACGCGGCCCCCTATCTCCGCCGCCAGGTCGCCGGCCAGGTGCGCATGAAGTTCCTGCCGGCCCTGACCTTCCGCCTGGACCACAGCTTCGAGCACGCGGGGCGCATCGACGCCCTGCTGCACGATCCGCGCGTGCTTCGTGATCTGGGCGCCCCGCAAGGCGCCGAGGGCGACCTCGACGCGCCCGCGGACGACGGCGAAGAAGACTGAGCCATGGCGCGCCGCCGCAAGGGCCTTCCCATCCACGGCTGGATCAACCTGGACAAGCCGCCGGGCGTGACCTCGACGCAGGCCGTGAGCCGCGTCAAGCGCCTGTTCAATGCGGCCAAGGCCGGCCACGGCGGGACCCTCGACCCGCTCGCCACCGGCGTGCTGCCGATCGCGCTGGGCGAGGCGACCAAGACCGTCGCCCATGCCATGGACGGCGAAAAGGAATACCTCTTCACCATCCGTTTCGGTATCGAGACGGAAACCGGCGACCGCGAGGGCAAGGTCACGGCGGACAGCGACGCGCGGCCCACGGACGCCGCGATCGCGGCCGTGCTGCCCCGTTTCACCGGCGAGATCGACCAGGTGCCGCCGCGGTTTTCGGCGATCAAGGTGGATGGCGAGCGGGCCTACGACCTGGCCCGCGACGGCGCCGACTTCGACCTCGCGCCGCGCCGCGTCACGGTGCTTTCCCTGGCGCTCGAAGAGCGGCCCGACCCCGACCATGCGGTGATCCGCTGCCGCTCGGGCAAGGGCGTCTACGTGCGCTCGCTCGCCCGCGACATGGCGCGGGCGCTGGGCACGGTCGGGCATGTCTCCCGGCTGCGCCGCACGGCGGTCGGCCGGTTCACGGAAGGCGGGTCGATTTCGCTAGATAATCTGGAGGCTTTTGGGCATAGTGCGCCCGATTCCGGGCACCTCCTGCCCGTCGAGACCGCGCTGGCCGACATCCCGGCGCTGGCCCTGACGGAAGCCGAGGCCCGGCGGCTGGCCCAGGGACAGGCCATCGCGGCCCTTCCCGTCGCCAGCCGGTCGCCGTTCAAGGACATCAGCCAAGGCGACATGGTTTCGGCCATGCTCGGCGACCGCCTGGTGGCCCTGGCGGAAATCAGGGGCGGCGAGATCCGCCCGCTACGGGTCCTGAACCTTTAGGGTCGCGGCCCACACCATCAACAATCAAGAACAGGAGTATGACGATGTCGATTACCGCCGAGCGGAAGCAGGAACTCATCGGCGAGTTCCAATCGGGCAACGGCGATACCGGATCGCCCGAAGTTCAGGTCGCGATCCTGACCGAACGCATTGCCAACCTGACCGAACACATGAAGACCCACAAGCGGGATTTCCACTCCCGCCGCGGCCTTCTGATGATGGTCGGCCAGCGCCGGCGCCTGTTGGACTATCTGAAGAAGAAGGACAACGCGCGCTACGAAGAGCTGGTCAAGCGTCTGGGTATCCGTCGCTAATTCGTTTGCTGAGGCGCGCATTCCGGGCTTGGTCCGGATGTTCACCGTGGGCGGCCAGGGTACGGATGCCGCCTTTGCCCCGCCGTTTTCCGCATCCCCGCGTCGCGGGGCGGGAAACGCTTCGGGGCCGGGCCGGCCGGCAGGGTGCCGGGGGCCCAACGGGCGGGAGGTCCGCGATCGGCGCGGACTTCCGGTCCCACGTACGTTTGTAGGAAGAGAAGTAGAAAGACATGTTTCAAGAGTTTCGTAAGGAAATCGACTGGGGCGGGCGCAAGCTCATCCTGGAAACCGGCAAGATCGCCCGACAGGCCGATGGCGCCGTCGTCGCCACCTATGGCGAAAGCAAGGTGCTGTGCACCGTGGTCGCGGAAAAGTCCGCCCGTCCGGGTATCGACTTCTTCCCGCTGGCCGTCCACTACCAGGAAAAGACCTTCGCCGCCGGCAAGATCCCCGGCGGCTTCTTCAAGCGCGAAGGCCGCCCGTCGGAGAACGAGGTCCTGACCTCGCGCCTGATCGACCGGCCCATCCGGCCGCTGTTCGCCGATGGCTTCAAGAACGAGGTCCAGGTCATCTGCACCGTGCTGACCCACGACCTGGAAAACAACCCCGACATCCCCGCCATGATCGGCACCAGTGCGGCGCTGTGCATTTCGGGCGCCCCCTTCCTGGGCCCGATCTCGGGCTGCCGCGTCGGCCTGATCGACGGCGCCTACGTCCTGAACCCGACCGCCGACCAGATGGCCGACACCAAGCTCGACCTGATCGTCGCCGGCACCCAGGAAGGCGTGCTGATGGTCGAATCGGAAGCCCACGAGCTGTCGGAAGACGACATGCTGGGTGCCGTGATGTTCGGCCACAAGGCCAACCAGGAGGTCATCAACGCCATCATCGAACTGGCCTCGGCCTGCGCCAAGGATCCGTTCGAACTGCCGGTCGCGCCGGAAGGCAAGGCGGCCCTGGCCGATCGCGTGAAGACGCTGGCCGAGGACGGCCTGCGCGCCGCCTACGGCGAGAAGGTCAAGCAGGCGCGCCAGGAAAAGATCGCGGCCGCGAAGGCCAAGGTGGCCGAGGAACTGGGCGCCGACGACAGCCTGGACCAGGACCTGGTCGCGGCCGTGCTGCCCGGCATTCTGAAGAAGCTGGAAAGCGACATCGTGCGCCGCGACATCCTGAAAACGGGCAACCGCATCGACGGCCGCGACACCAAGACCGTGCGCCCGATCGCCGTCGAAGTGGGCATCCTGCCGCGCACCCACGGCTCGGCCCTGTTCACCCGCGGCGAGACCCAGGCCCTGGTGGTCGCCACCCTGGGCACCGGGCAGGACGAGCAGATCATCGACGACCTGGCGGGCGAATACCGCCGGACCTTCATGCTGCACTACAACTTCCCGCCCTACTCGGTTGGCGAAGCTGGCCGTTTCGGCTTCACCGGGCGGCGCGAGATCGGCCACGGCAAGCTCGCCTGGCGGGCCCTCAACCCGTTGATGCCGACCAAGGACGAGTTCCCCTACACGATCCGCGTGGTTTCGGAAATCACCGAATCCAACGGCTCGTCCTCCATGGCCACGGTGTGCGGCACGTCGCTGTCGCTGATGGACGCGGGGGTTCCCCTGCCGCGTCCGGTGGCCGGCATCGCCATGGGCCTGATCAAGGAAGGCGACGAGTTCGCGGTCCTGTCGGACATCCTGGGTGACGAAGACCACCTGGGCGACATGGACTTCAAGGTCGCCGGGTCGGAAAACGGCATCACGTCGCTGCAGATGGACATCAAGATCACCTCGATCACCGAGGAGATCATGAAGATCGCCCTGGCCCAGGCCAAGGACGGCCGTCTGCACATCCTCAAGGAAATGGCCAAGGGCCTGACGTCGTCGCGCGAAGGCGTGTCGGACATGGCGCCCAGGATCACCCAGTTCACCATCAACAAGGACAAGATCCGCGAAGTCATCGGCCCGGGCGGCAAGGTCATTCGCGAAATCTGCGAGCAGACGGGCGCCAAGATCGACATCGAGGACGACGGCACCGTGCGTGTCGCCGCCGTCGACGCGGCGGCCGGCGAAGCCGCCGTCGACTGGATCAAGTCGATCACCCAGGAGCCGGAAATCGGCGCCATCTACACCGGCAAGGTGGTCAAGGTGGTCGATTTCGGCGCCTTCGTGAACTTCATGGGCTCGAAGGACGGCCTGGTTCACATCTCGGAACTGGCCAACGAACGCGTCGGCCAGGTCACCGACGTCATCAACGAGGGTGACGAGGTGAAGGTGAAGCTGATCGGCATCGACGACCGCGGCAAGGTGAAGCTGTCCATGCGCGTGGTCGACCAGGAAACCGGCGCCGACATCACCGACCAGGTGGGCGAGCGGTCCGGCGGAAAGGGCGGCAAGCCGCGCGAAAGACAGCCGGCGTAACCCGCGTCCGCCGCGATGGATGCATGCCGCGAAGGGCGGCGTCGGAGACGGCGCCGCCCTTTCGGTTGAGACCGTCGCCACGGTTGCTTTGGGGCAACGTCTCTGTCTATTGTGCGTGAAGAATCACCAAGGAATCCGGTCCTCAACGGCCCGGACGAAAGAGAAACCTTAAGCCGTGTCGCCGGGGGGGTGCCCGCACAAAGGACGGCTTGCCCAAGGGAGGCGGGCAGGAATGGCCGCAAGCGCGTGACCAAGAAAAACGCCTATTCCTACGACGATCTGATCGCCTGCGCGAAGGGACAGCTGTTCGGGCCCGGCAATGCGCAATTGCCGCTGCCGCCGATGCTCATGTTCGACCGCATCACGGCGATCCACGCGGACGGCGGCGCCCACGGCAAGGGCTATGCCGAGGCCGAGTTGGACATCAATCCGGACCTTTGGTTCTTCCAGTGCCACTTCCAGGGCGACCCGGTGATGCCGGGCTGCCTGGGCCTGGATGCGCTGTGGCAGCTTACGGGCTTCTTCCTGGGCTGGACCGGGGCGCCGGGCCGCGGCCGCGCGCTGGGCGTCGGCAACGTGAAGTTCACCGACCAGGTGCAGCCGACCGCCAGGCTGGTCCAGTACCGCATCGATATCCGGCGCGTGATGGCGCGCCAGATCACCCTCGGCATCGCCAACGGCGTGATGCTCGTGGACGGCAAAACCGCTTACGAGACCGAGGATTTACGCGTAACCTTGTTTACCGGCCCCGAAGCGGGGTAAGAGAGGCCCATGAGACGCGTGGTCGTTACCGGAATGGGGATCGTGTCACCGATCGGCAACAACGTCGCCGAGGTGACGGACAGCCTGCGCCAGGGGCGCTCGGGCATCGTGTTCTGCCCGGAATATGCCGAGCGCGGCTTTCGCAGCCACGTCCATGGCGCGCCGAAGATCGACATGGACGACCTGATCGACCGCAAACTGCGCCGCTTCATGGGCGACGGGGCGGCCTATTCCTACATCGCCATGAAGGAAGCCATCGCCGACGCCGGCCTCGGCGAGGCCGAGGTGTCGCACGAGCGCACGGGCCTCGTCATGGGCTCGGGCGGGCCGTCGACCTCGGCCCAGGTCGAGGCCGCCGACACCGCCCGTGAAAAGGGGGCGAAACGCATCGGCCCCTACGCGGTGCCCAAGGCCATGTGCTCGACCGTGTCGGCCAACATCTCCACCGCCTTCCACATGCGCGGCCTCAGCTATTCCATCTCGTCCGCCTGCTCGACCTCGGCGCATTGCATCGGCAACGGCGCCGAGCTGATCCAGTGGGGCAAGCAGGACGTGGTGTTCGCCGGCGGCGGCGAGGAGCTGCACTGGACGCTCACGGTCCTGTTCGACGCCATGGGGGCCCTGTCCTCCAGGTACAACGACACGCCCGCGCGCGCGTCGCGCCCGTTCGACGCCAACCGCGACGGCTTCGTCATCGCCGGCGGCGCCGGGGTGGTGGTGCTCGAGGAACTGGAGCGCGCGCAGGCCCGGGGGGCCAGGATCTACGGCGAGATCGTCGGCTATGGCGCGACCTCGGACGGGGTCGACATGGTGGCCCCCTCGGGCGAGGGGGCGCGCCGCTGCATGCGCTTGGCCACGGAAGCCCTCGGCAACACCAAGGTCGATTACATCAACGCCCACGGAACCTCGACGCCCGCGGGCGACATGACCGAACTCAAGGCGATCCAGGATGTGTTCGGCGCCCACAAGCCGAAGATCTCCTCGACCAAGTCGCTGACCGGTCATTCCCAGGGCGCCACCGGCGCCCACGAGGCCATCTATTCCCTGATCATGCTGAACAACGACTTCATCGCCGCCTCCGCCAACGTGGACAACCTGGATCCGGAAGCGGGCGACGCCGAGATCGTCACGCAGCGCATCGACAACGCGGGCCTCAACTGCGTGCTGTCCAATTCCTTCGGGTTCGGCGGCACCAACGCCACGCTCGCGTTCAAGCGGCTCGAGGCTTAACCGGGGGCCGCCGGTTCCCGCAGGAGAATTCCCATGAACGGCCCCGTTGACGGATCTGGCGTGCCCCCGGCGGAACCCCAGGATGCGCGTGAGTTGCATTCCAATATCATGGCGGGCCGACGCGGCCTGGTGCTGGGCGTGGCCAACGACCATTCGATCGCCTGGGGCATCGCCAAGACCCTGCGCGCGCATGGCGCGGACCTCGCGTTCACCTATCAGAACGAGGCCATCGCCAAGCGGGTGACGCCGCTGGCGGCCGAACTCGGCTCGTCCCTCGTCGTGCCCTGCGACGTCGAGGACCAGGCCAGCATCGACGCCGTGTTCACCGCGCTGAAGTCCAAGTGGGACCGGCTCGACTTCCTGGTCCACGCGGTCGCCTATTCGGACAAGGAAGAGCTCAAGGGCAAGTACCTGAACACGTCCCGCGACAACTTCCTGCGCACCATGGACGTCAGCTGCTATTCCTTCACGGCCCTGGCCCGCGCCGCGTCGGGGATGATGGGCGAGGGCGGGGCCATGGTCACGCTCACCTACACGGGCTCGACCCGCGTGATGCCCAACTACAACGTCATGGGCGTGGCCAAGGCGGCGCTCGAGGCCAGCGTGCGGTATCTCGCGGCGAACCTGGGATCGCAGGGCATCCGCGTCAACGCCATCTCGGCCGGGCCCATGCGCACCCTCGCCGGCAGCGCCATCGGCGGCGCCCGCCACGTCTACAAGTGGAACCAGCGCCACGCGCCTCTCAAGCGCACGGTGCGGCTCGAGGATGTCGGCGGGGCCGCCCTCTATCTGCTCTCGAACCTGTCCGCCGGCGTCACCGGCGAGGTCCACCATGTGGACTCCGGCTACAACATCATCGGCCTGCCCAATCCCGAGGACATGGCCGAGGATTGAGGGCCGAGGATTGAGGGCCGAGGATTGAGCCTGGCCCGCACATCAGATCGACCGGGCACAACAATTAAGCCTGGAAAAAACCTTAGGCATATTAATATAATCATTCTAAATCTAAACAAGGCGCCCCCGCGGGCGCCGCGAGCCACAGGTGCGTGACGGAATGAACAACATGTACACCGCCCGGGATGCCCGGCAGATCGCGCGGCAGGACGCCCGGCCCTACAGCCACATCCTGGACAAGCTGCGCGGCGCCGGCCTGCGCCCGACGCGCCAGCGCATGGCGCTCGCCAAGCTGCTGTTCGAGGGCGGCGACCGCCACCTGACGGCGGAAATGCTGCACGCGGACGCCCAGGCGGCCAACGTGCGGGTGTCGCTGGCCACCGTGTACAACACGCTGCATCAGTTCCACCGCGCCGGCCTGCTGCGCGAGATCGTCGTCGATTCCCAGCGCAGCTACTTCGACACCAACATGTCCGACCACCACCACTTCTACTTCGACCGGACCGGCGACCTGACCGACATCCCGGGCGACCAGGTGGCGATCTCGGTCCTTCCGCCGGCGCCCGAGGGCATGGCCGTGTCGCGCATCGACGTGGTCGTCCGGGTCCGCCCGCAGGACGACTGACGCCGGCCTTCCCGGCCGCCGGCGCCGGCTTGCGCGCCGGTGTCCACGCCCCGCCCCGGCCTGCCGGGAGCCGCCTCATTTAAATTAAAATTATTCTAAACTTGACAGCAATAGATTGTCATTGCATAACCTTTGCTCTCAAAAGTTCCTGTCCACCAGAACGACCAAGGGAGTTAGACAATGGCCCTCAAAGGCAGCAAGACCGAAGAAAACCTGAAAGCCGCGTTCGCCGGCGAATCCCAGGCAAACCGCCGCTATCTCTATTTCGCGCAGAAGGCCGACGTCGAAGGCTACAACGACGTCGCCGCCGTGTTCCGGTCGACCGCCGAAGGCGAAACCGGCCACGCCCACGGCCACCTGGAATTCCTGGAAGAGGTCGGCGACCCGGCCACGGGCGAGCCGATCGGCCCCACCGGCGCCAACCTGAAGGCCGCCATCGCCGGCGAGACCCATGAATACACCGACATGTATCCCGGCATGGCCAGGACCGCCCGCGACGAAGGCTTCGACGAAATCGCCGACTGGTTCGAAACCCTGGCCAAGGCGGAAAAGTCCCACGCCGGCCGCTTCCAGAAGGCTCTCGACACGCTGGACGGCTGAGGCTCCGGTAAGGAGACGGCGCGGGCGGCATCCGCCCGCGCCCGCCGGACCGACTCCGCGTCGGGCGGCAGTCCCGCCCGGCGCACCACGGCCCCCCGCACCACGGCCCCCCGCACAATCCGATCAACCGCTCTCCCGGGGGGAGGAGCAGCGCCTCCGTCGATCCGATGGCCGACCATCGCCGGTCTTTCTGAAGGGCTCGGCTTGCATGACAAGGACATGACATGAGCGAAGGCAGCCTGGAAGCTCCCACCCGCCACCCGATTCCCTGGCGGGACCCCGATTTCCACGACGAGGGAAAGCTCGACGCCGAGATGCGGCGGGTGTTCGACATCTGTCACGGATGCCGACGCTGCTTCAACCTGTGCGACAGCTTCCCGCGCCTGTTCGACCTGATCGACGAATCCGAAAGCGGCGAACTGGACACGGTCGCCAGCGAGGGTTTCAAGGCGGTCGCCGACGCCTGCACGCTGTGCGACATGTGCTTCCTGACCAAGTGCCCCTACGTGCCGCCCCACGAATTCGACCTGGACTTTCCGCACCTGATGCTGCGCTACCGCGCCGTCGAGCGGACCAAGGGCCAGGTTCCCTTCGCCGCCAGGCAGATGACCCGGACCGACCGCAACGGCAGGCTGGCCTCATCCATGGCCGGCGTCGTCAACTGGGCCTGCAGGTGCGGCAACCGCCTGACCCGCCCCGTGATGGAAGCCGCCGCCGGCATCCACCGCGACGCCAAGCTGCCGGAATTCCACGCCGAGACCTTCCAGGACCTGGCCAAGACCCCGCCCGCCGTCAACAAGGACGCCCCGGCCTTCGGCCGCAAGGCCGTGCTCTACGCCACCTGCTTCGCCAACTACAACAACCCGTCCATCGGCACGGCGGCGCGGGCGGTGCTCGCCAGGAACGGGGTCGAGACGGAAGTCGTCTATCCCCGCTGCTGCGGCATGCCGCAGCTCGAGCAGGGCGACATCGCCGCCGTCGCCGAGGCGGCCGGTGAGGTCGCCGCCGAGCTTTGCCGCTGGATCGACACGGGCCACGACATCATCGCCCTGGTGCCGTCCTGCGCGCTGATGATGAAGTTCGAATGGCCGCTTCTCCTGCCCGAGGATGAAAACGTGAGGAAGCTTTCGGCCCATACCTCCGACATCGCCGAATACGTGGTCGACATCGCCAAAAAGAACGGTCTCGTCGGCGGCATGACGCCCCTTTCCGGCGGCGTCACGGCGCATATCGCCTGCCACGCGCGGGCCCAGAACATGGGCCAGAAGGGCGCCGAGATGCTGAAACTCCTGCCCGACACGGAGGTCAAGGTGATCGAGCGCTGCTCGGGCCACGGCGGGTCCTGGGGCATCACCAAGGAGTTCTTCGAGGTCGGCCTCAAGATCGGCAAGCCGGTCGCCCGCCAGGCCGCCAGGAACGAAACCCCCTACGTGGTCTCGGAATGCCCGCTGGCCCGCGACCACATCATCCAGGGGATGGAGAAGCTGGAGGCCGACGTCTCCGGCGTCAAACAGGCCCAGCACCCCATCGAACTGATGGCCATCGCCTACGGCCTGAAGGACTGACGCCCATGCCGAACAAGCACGAGATCACCCCCGCCGACATCCTGTCCATGGAGACCTACGGGCGCGAACGGGCCGAACGCCGCAAGCGCATGACCGAAATCAAGCGCGACCGGCGGCTGTCGGTCGGCCCCGACGCCACCTTCTACTTCGAAAGCTTCGACACCATGCTGCACCAGGTGCACGAGATGCTGTTCATCGAGAAGGGCGGCGCGGCGCAGATCGCCGACGAACTTTCGGCCTACAATCCGCTGATCCCCAAGGGCCGTGAACTGGTCTGCACCCTGATGTTCGAGATCGACGATCCCGTGCGCCGCGCCCGCTTCCTGGCGGGCCTGGGCGGCATAGAGGAAACGGTGAGCTTCGAGTTCGCCGGCGAAACCGTCACGGGCGTGCCCGAGGCCGACGTCGACCGCACCACCGCCGACGGCAAGGCGTCGAGCGTGCAGTTCCTGCACTTCCCCTTCACCGACGGCCAGGTCGCCAGGTTCAGGGCCCCGGCGACCCAGGTGCAACTCAAGATCGCGCACGCGAAATACGGCCATATCGCGATCGTGCCCGAGGCCGTGAAGAACGCCCTGGCCGGGGATTTCGACTGACGGTGGCCGGAACTCCCGGCCAATCCAGGCCGATCCGTGAAGATGCTTCGACACGGCGCCTCCGGCCCCTGCTCGGCATGAGGATTGAAGCGCAGCCCTCATCCTGAGCCGCCGCGCAGCGGCGTGTCGCCGGATGTCTTGGAAGCCTCCGGCGGGTCTCGCCGCCTGCCGGGGCGCTGAATTTTCGCTATTCGACCGCCTCGTCCTTGCGCACGCCCCACAGCTCGACCCGGCGCAGCCAGCCTTCGAACCCGGCGGCGCGCACGCGGCACCACCCGCCGTCCTTGGGGCAGCGGCCGATGCGCACGATGACGTCGGGCTCCAGGCGGGCCAGGGCCCGGGCGGTGGCGTCGGCCTCGGCCCGCAGCGTGCGCGCGCGGCCCAGCACGATGGCCGTGCGTTCGCTGTCCAGCATGGTCTGATGGACCCAGCCCTGGGTGCCCTGATGGTCGCGCACCTTGCGCCAGGTCTGGAACTCGGCGATCACTTCCATGGGCAGGTGGCGGCGCTTGTAGACCCAGTCGACGGGATACTGCACGCCCGGGCCGGAGCGCATGTTGACCTCGCCCGCGCGCAAGGACACGAAGCGCGGCAGCGGCTGGCCCGAGGGCGCGCCGGCGGCCGCCGCCGCCCCCGATCCCCGGCCCTGCGCCTGCCCCTGGGCCGCCGCCGGTGCGGCCGGGACCAGCGCCGTCAGCACGGCGAGCAGCGCCGCCGCGAGCGGGAACGGCGCGCAGCGGGCGGGATGTCGTCGTCGCTGGGTGGAAAACCGGATCATGCGTTCCCTGGGGTCCTGACGGTGCTCCAGGGGGTCTTATCGCCAGCGCCGCGCGGGGCGTCAAGGTCCTTGCCGGAACGTGCCGCAACGCCCCGCCGGGCGCGTTTCTTGATGCTATAGACAACGGCTATGATAACTTGCTATGGCCCCGCTGAACGGAGACATACCCTCATGCCCACCAAGAAGCCCCGCGTCGTCGTCACCCGCAAGCTGCCCGACGCCATCGAGACCCGGATGATGGAGCTGTTCGACGTGCAGCTCAACCTGGACGACCAGCCGATGACCAAGGCGCAGCTGATCGAGGCCGTGGCAAACGCCGACGTCCTGGTGCCGACGGTCACGGACCGCATCGACGCGGCGATCCTGGCCCAGGCCGGCGAGCGCCTGCGCCTGATCGCCAATTACGGCACCGGCGTCGACCATATCGACCTGGCGACGGTGCGCCAGCGCGGCATCACCGTCACCAACACCCCCGACGTGCTGACCGAGGACACGGCCGACATGACCATGGCGCTGTTCCTCGCCGTCTCGCGCCGCATCGCCGAAGGGGAAAGGGTCATGCGCACGGGCGGCTGGACGGGCTGGGCGCCGACCTGGATGCTCGGCCACCGCATCAACGGCAAGCGCCTCGGCATCATCGGCATGGGCCGCATCGGCCGCGCCCTGGCGCGCCGCGCGCGCGGCTTCAACATGGCCATCCACTATCACAACCGCAAGCGCGTGCACGAGGACGTCGAGAACGAACTGGAAGCGACCTACTGGGAAAGCCTGGACCAGATGCTGGCCCGCGTCGACCTGGTCTCCGTCAACTGCCCGCACACGCCCGCGACCTACCACCTTCTGTCGGCGCGGCGCCTGCAGCTTCTGCAGCCCCACTGCATCATCGTCAACACGGCGCGCGGCGAGGTGATCGACGAAAACGCGCTGACCCGCATGCTGGAAGCGGGCGACATCGCGGGGGCGGGCCTCGACGTGTTCGAGCACGAACCGGCCGTCAATCCCAAGCTACTGGCCCTCGACAATACGGTCCTGCTGCCGCACCTGGGCAGCGCCACCGTGGAGGGCCGCATCGACATGGGCGAGAAGGTCCTCATCAACATCAAGACCTTCGTCGACGGGCACAAGCCGCCGGACCGCGTGCTCGGCGACACCTTCTGATTTCCGGCCGGCTCGTCCCGGGGCCGGACAAGCCAAGGGCCGCGCCGCCTCCGGCGCCGATGCCGCCATGCACATCACGCAACCCATCCACGTACAGCCGATCCCCTTCGTGGATCCCGTCGACGCCTTCGAGGCCTTCGCGGACGATCCGGTGGCGGCGCTGCTCGACAGCGCCGACGCCGTGGGCGGGCGCGGGCGCTACGCCTTCCTGGCGGGCGACCCGTATCACGTGATCGAGGCGGCGGCGGGCGACGATCCCTTCGGCCGGCTGTCGCGCGAGCTGGCCCGCGCGCGCACGGAATCGGTGCCCGGCCTGCCGCCGTTCCAGACCGGGGCGGTCGGCGTGCTGGGCTACGAACTGGGCGCGGCGCTGGAGCGCCTGCCGGACCGCAAGGCGGGCGGCCTGGCGTTCCCCGACATGGTCATGGGCTTCTACGACACGGTCGCCGTGTTCGACATGAAGCTGATGAAGGCCTGGGTGCTGGCGTCCAACGCGGCGCGCGCCTCGGGCCGCCGCCGTCCGGGCCCGGAGGCCCGCGCCCGTGCCATGGCGGCGCGCATCGCCGCCGCCGGGCCCCGGCCCGAGCCCGCGGCCCTCGACCTGACCTGGCGCGCCGACCAGACGCGGCCCGAGATGGAGGCACGCATCGCGCGCGCCATCGACTACATCCGGCTGGGCGACATCTTCCAGGCCAACATCGCCCAGCGCTTCCTCGCCGACCTGCCGGCGGACACGCGGCCGTTCGACGTCTACCGGCGGCTCCGCCGCATCTCCTCGGCGCCGTTCGCGGCGTTCCTCAATTGCGGTGAGGGTCGCGCGGTGATCTCGGCCTCGCCGGAACGCTTCCTCTCGCTCGGCCCCGGCGGGGCGATCGAGACCCGGCCCATCAAGGGCACCCGGCCGCGCGGCGTGACGACGGACGAGGACCGGGCGCTGGCCGCCGCCCTCATCGCCTCGGAAAAGGACCGCGCCGAGAACCTGATGATCGTCGACCTGCTGCGCAACGACCTGTCGCGCGTCGCGCGCATCGGTTCGGTCAAGGTGTCCAAGCTGTTCGAGCTGGAGACCTTCGCCCGCGTCCACCACCTGGTGTCCGAGGTCAAGGCCGACATCGCCGAGGGCCTGGACGCGGTCGATCTCCTGCGCGCGACCTTCCCCGGCGGCTCGATCACGGGCGCCCCCAAGATCCGCGCCATGGAGATCATCCACGAACTGGAGCCGGTGCCGCGCGGCCCCTACTGCGGGGCGGTCGCCTGGATGGGCTTCGACGGGGCCATGGATTCCTCCATCGCCATCCGCACCATGACCTATGCGGACGGCGTGGTCGCCGCCCAGGCCGGCGGCGGCATCGTCGCCGATTCGGACCCGGCGGACGAATACGAGGAAACCATGACCAAGATCAGGCCGCTGCTGGCCGCCCTCGACGCGCGGGTGGCGCTGCCGTGACGGATCTCATCGACATCAACGGCGCGCTGGTCGAGGGCCGATCGGCCCGCCTCGATCCCATGGACCGGGGGTTCACCCTGGGCGACGCCATCTTCGAAAGCCTGCGCGTGCGGGACGGCAGGCCCGAATTCGCGGCCGAACACCTGGCGCGCCTGGAGGCGGCGGCCCGGGTCCTGGCCCTGGTCCTGCCTTTCGGGGAAGACCACGTCATGGACCGGATCGACCGCCTGATCGCAACATCCGGGATGGCCGACGCGGCGCTGCGCCTGACGGTCAGCCGCGGCCCCGCCGCGCGCGGCGTCGCCGCGCCGCCGGCCGAGCACTGCCGGCCGACGGCGGTGATCTCCCTCCACCCCCTGCCGCCCGCGCGCAACGCCGCGGTCGCCGCCGTGACCGCCACGGTGACCCGGCGCAACGAGCATTCGCCCGTCTCGCGCATCAAGGCGACGCCCTATCTGGACAGCATCATCGCCCTTGAGGAAGCGAGGTCGAAAGGGGCGCGGGACGCGGTGCTGCTGAACACGGCGGGGCGCGTCGCCTCGGCCTGCTACGCCAACCTGTTCGCCGTGATCGACGGAGACCTGGTGACGCCGCCGCTCGACGACGGGCCGCTGCCCGGCATCACGCGGGCGCACCTGCTGGCCGCCCTCGGCGGGGCGGAGCGGAGCCTGACGCCCGAAGACCTCGCCCACGCATCCGAAATCTTCCTGACCAACAGTTTCGGCGTGCGCCCCGTGGCCGTGCTCGACGGGCGGATGCTCACCCCCCTGCCGGGTGCCATGACGCAGAAGGCGCAAGCCCTCGTCGGTTGATCAATTTTTCTTTTCTCTGTGCCCTCTGTGCATCCTCTGTGTGCTCTGTGATCCATTAATAAGCCGTTCCCGGACGGGCTCGTGCCCGGGATCGACTGAGTAATAGGACACAGAGCACACAGAGGATGCACAGAGATCACAGAGCGGGCGTGTCTCGCGCGGGCCGCTATCTTTCGATTGGCAGGCTTAGATGAAGATGATGGCGCCGTCTTTCGACGCGTCGTTCAGGAAGGTGACAAGGCCGCCCGCGGCGATCGGCACGTCGTCGCGCAGCGGCATGGCCTCCAGCCCGCGCGCCTTCAGGCCCATCTCGCAGATCATGAAGGTCACCCCCATCTCGACGCAGGCGGCCAGCAGGGTCTCGAAGGTGGCGACCCCCTGGGCCTCGTAGCGGTCGTCCAGGCGGCCGCCGTCCCGGGCCCCGCCCTGGCCGACCGGCAGCTCGCGCCAGGCGTCGTCGGCGCCCAGCGCCTTGCAGGCGTCCATGGTGAAGAACAGGGTCGCGGCGCGGCCGATGGCGGCGGCCGACGCGGCGGCGGCGAGGGCGTAGTGGATCTTGTCGTACTCGCCCGCATAGACGATGACGGAAAGCTTGTCGGGCGGCCCCTTACCCTTATCCGGCGGCACAGACTCGGCCATCGCCCGCCCCCTCGTGGATGGAAAGGTCCCGGATCGCCGGATTGTCGCCGCACAGCGGGCAGCCCGGGTCGGCCTTCACCTTGATCTTGCGGAAATTGGCGGCCAGGCCCTCGTAGACCATGAGGTGGCCCGACAGGCTGTCGCCGATGCCGAGCAGCTCCTTGAGGATTTCCGTCGCCTGCAGCGAGCCCATGGTGCCGCACAGCGCGCCCAGCACCCCGGCCTCGGCGCAGGACGGAATCTGGCCCGGCGGCGGCGGTTCGCGGAAGATGCAGCGGTAGCAGGGGCCGTGACGGCCCTCGGCGTCCGTCTCGTGCGCCTTGAAGGTGGCAAGCTGGCCGTCGAAGCGCAGGATGGCGGCCGACACCAGGGGCTTCTTCGCGAAATAGGCCGCGTCGTTGACCAGGAAGCGGGTCTCGAAGTTGTCGGAGCCGTCGGCCACCAGGTCGTAGCGTGCCATCAGGTCGAGCGCGTTGCCGGGGCCGATGCGCTCGAAATGGGGGACCAGGGTCACGTCCGGGTTGATGGCGGCCAGGGCCGCCTTGGCGCTCTCCACCTTGGGCCGTCCCACCGAGGCCGTCCGGTGGACGATCTGGCGCTGCAGGTTCGACAGGTCCACCGTGTCCTGGTCGACCACGCCGATGGTGCCGACCCCGGCGGCGGCCAGGTACATGAGCACCGGCGACCCGAGCCCCCCGGCGCCGACCACCAGGACGCTGCTGTTCAACAGCTTGGCCTGGCCGGTGCCGCCGACCTCCTTCAACAGGATGTGGCGGGCATAGCGGTTGACCTGGTCCTCGGTGAAATCGGTGAAATCCATGCGCCCGCCTATTCCCCCAGCCCGGCGAACAGGTCCGTCGAGAGATACCGTTCGGCGAAGCTGGGCAGGATCGCCACGATCATCTTGTCCTTGAAGGCGTCGCGCGCCGCCAGTTCCAGCGCCGCCGCCACCGCCGCCCCCGACGAGATGCCGCAGGCCAGGCCTTCCAGGCGCGCGACCTTGCGCGCCGTCTCGATGGCGCGGTCGTTGCCGATCTGCAGAACCTCGTCGATCTCCTTGGTGTCGAGGATGGGCGGGATGAAGCCGGCGCCGATGCCCTGGATCTTGTGGGGGCCCGGCAGGCCGCCCGACAGGATGGCACTGTCCTCGGGCTCGACGGCGATCACCTTGAGGCCGGGGCGGCGCGGGCGCAGCACCTGGGCGCAGCCGGTCAGCGTGCCGCCCGTGCCGACGCCGGACACCAGCACGTCGACGCGGCCGTCCGTGTCCTTCCAGATCTCCTCGGCCGTGGTGTTGCGGTGGACTTCCGGGTTGGCCGGGTTCTCGAACTGCTGCGGCATGATGGCGCCGGGGGTCGCGGCGACGATCTCCTTGGCGCGCTCGATGGCGCCGCGCATGCCGAGCGTCGCCGGCGTCAGCTCCAGCTCGGCCCCCAGCAGATAGAGCATCTTGCGCCGTTCCAGCGACATGCTTTCCGGCATGGTCAGGATCAGGCGGTAGCCCTTGGCGGCGGCGACGAAGGCCAGGGCGATGCCCGTATTGCCCGAGGTCGGCTCGACCAGGGTCGCCCCCGGCTGGATGCGGCCCTCGCGCTCGGCGGTCTCGATCATGTTGAGGCCGATGCGGTCCTTGACCGACGCCAGCGGGTTGAAGAACTCGCACTTGCCGACGATGTCGGCGGTGACGCCCGCGTCCTCGGCCATGCGCCGGAGCCGCACCAGGGGCGTCGCCCCCACGGTGTCGACGATGCTGTCGTAGATGCGGCCCCTGAATTCGCCGGCCGCCCCGCTGTCCTTCGCCGTGTCCATGTCTCCGTTTCCTCCGCTCGGTCGCCCTTCTTAGTTCCTTAAATGAGGCTTTCAGATGATGAAGTCCAGGTTCGGCCGGCCTTCGCTTTCCACGCCGGCACGATTGGCCTTCAGGCACAGCTCGTCGATGGTGGTGTCGTCGAGCCGCGCCATGGCGGCCTCGCGCAGCTCCGCCCACAGGGGCCGCACCACCTTGATGCCCAGGTCCGAGCCCTCGGTGTCCTCCAGAAGGTCTTCGGCGCCGTCGGCGCCGGCGATGACGCGGACGATCTCGCCCACGGTGATGCGCCGCCGCTCGCGGGCCAGGCGGTAGCCGCCCTTGGGGCCGCGCACGCCGACCAGGATGTCGGCCTTCACCAGCTGCTGCAGGGCCTGCTCCAGATAGCGCCGGGGAATGCCCTGCCGTCGCGTGATGTCGCGGCTCTGCACCGGCTGGGCCCCCATGTGATAGGCCACGTCCAGCACCGCCTCGATGGCGTAGAGCGTCTTTTTCGACAGGCGCAGCATCGGTTCAGCCTCCCCCCGTTCCCGTCGACCCGAAGCCGCCGGCCCCCCGCGCGGTGCCCTCCAGGTCGGCCCGTTCGTCCCAGGCGATGCGCGTCACGGGCGCCACCACCATCTGGGCGATGCGCATGCCCGGCGTGATTTCAAAGCTTTCCGCACCTAGGTTCACCAGGATGACCTTGATCTCGCCGCGGTAGTCGGCGTCCACCGTGCCCGGGCTGTTCAGCACCGTCACCCCGTGCCGGGCGGCCAGGCCCGAGCGCGGGCGCACCTGGGCCTCGAAACCCGCCGGCAGGGCGATGGCGATGCCCGTCGGCACCAGGGCGCGGGCCAGGGGCTCAAGCGTCGTGGGTCGATCTACCGCCGCCAAAAGGTCGAGCCCCGCCGCGTCCTCGGTGGCATAGGCCGGCAGGGGCAGGCCGGCGCCGTGGGGCAGGCGCTGGAGGGGAACGGTGAGGACGGTCATTCGGCGCTCGAACCCGCGTCTTCGGCCGCGGCCGGGGCGAGATGACGGGCGATGCGCCGGGCCAGCTTTTCCCCCACCTGCGCCTTGGTCAGCGCCGGCCAGTCTTCGACTTCCGAAGCCTCGATCCCATCGGCGGTGACCAGGTGCACCCGGTTCATGTCGCCGCCGAAGGTGCCCGTTTCCGGCGACACGTCGTTGGCGCAGATCCAGTCGCAGCCCTTTTTCTTCAGTTTGGCCCGGGCGTGCGCGACGACGGTTTCCGTCTCGGCAGCGAAGCCGACGACCAGGGCCGGGCGGTCCGGCCCGGGTTGGGCGAGGGCCGCCAGGATGTCCGGGTTCTCGGCCAGGGCGAGCGCCGACAGGGGCCCCCCGTCCTTCTTCATCTTCTCGGGCGCCGTGTCGGCCGCGCGCCAGTCGGCGACGGCGGCGGCGCACACGGCGATGTCGGCGGGCAGGGCCTCCAGGCAGGCCGCCAGCATGTCGCGCGCCGTCTCCACATGCACGGTGGCGACGCCCGGCGGGTCCTTCAGGGCGACCGGCCCGGTCACCAGCGTCACCCGCGCCCCCAGCGCCGCCAGCGCCGTGGCGATGGCGTGGCCCTGCTTGCCGGACGAGCGGTTGGCGATGTAGCGCACGGGATCGATGGGCTCGTGCGTCGGCCCGCTGGTGACGAGCGCGTGCCGGCCCGCGAGCGGCCGGCCGCCGTGGAAGAAGGCGACGACGGCGGCGACGATGTCCAAGGGTTCGGTCATGCGCCCGGGGCCGAACTCGCCGCAGGCCATGTCCCCGTCCTCGGGCCCGATCACGGTGACGCCGCGGTCCATCAGGGTCCGCAGATTGGCCCGGGTCGCCGCGTGCTCCCACATGCGCACGTTCATCGCCGGGGCGACGATGACCGGCTTGTCCGTGGCCAGCAGCGCCGTGGTCGCCAGGTCCGTGGCCAACCCGTGCGCCATCTTCGCCAGCACGTCGGCCGACGCCGGGGCGACCAGGATCACGTCGGCATCGCGGCTCAACTGAATATGGCCCATCTCCTGCTCGTCCGTCAGGTCGAACAGGTCCCGGTAGACCTTGTCGCCGGAGACGGCGCTTAAGCTGAGGGGGGTGACGAACCGGGCGCCGCCTTCGGTCAGCACGCAGCGCACGGCCGCCCCCCGCTCGCGCAGGCGGCGCACCAGATCCGGCGTCTTGTAGGCGGCGATGCCGCCCGTGACGATCAGCAGGATGCGTTTGCCGGTCAGCATGTCCCCAAGGTTCCGTTGCGGCCGCTTCGAAAAAAGGCGGAGCCAAAATTACGCGAATAATGTGTACTTAAAGTAAATATTACCCCCGGGCAAGACACAGCACGATTAACACATCTCTTTCCGGCGGTTGCCTTAAAAAGGGGACAGTTTACTTTTTAGGTCCATGGGGCCGCCGGGCCCTCGGCGGTTTTCAGCCGCCCGCTAGTTCATCAGATTATAGACGAACACCGCCGCCAGGATCGCCACCACGATCCAAAGGACGACCGGGGTGCGGGGCTTGTCCTCGCCGTCGCGCAGCAGGCGCACGGTCTCCGGGTCCAGGGTCAGGCGGCCCTCGGCGAGCCGGCGGGCGCCGATTTCCAGGTCTTCCATGACGCGCGGCAGGCGCTCCGCCGCCTGGGCCAGGCCCTGGAAGGTATCGGCGAGGCGCGCCTCGGGCCCCAGGTTGGCGCGCATCCAGTCCTCGATCAGCGGGCGCGCCAGCACCCACATGTTGGTGTCGGGATAGAGGCGCCGGCTGACCCCCTCGGCGGTCAGCATGGTCTTCTGCAGCAGGAGCAGCTGCGGCTGCGTCTCCATGGCGAAGGTCTCGGTCACCTGGAACAGCTGGCCGAGCAGGCGGCCGATGGAAATCTCGTGCTGCGGCTTGTCCAAAATCGGCTCGGCGATGGAGCGGCAGGCCTGGGTGAAGGCGTCGACGGACTTCTCGCGGGGCACCCAGCCGGCCTCGAAATGGACCTCGGCGGCGCGCCGGTAGTCGCGCGTGAGGAAGGCCAGCAGCATTTCGCCGAGCGAGCGCCGGGTCCTCTTGTCGACCCGGCCCATGATGCCGAAGTCGACGGCGCCGATGGCGCCCCCCTCCAGCACGAACAGGTTGCCGGGGTGCAGGTCGCCGTGGAAGAAGCCGTCGCGGAAGACCTGGTTGAAGAAGGCCCTGGCCGCGTTCTCGACCACCGTCCTGGGTTCGATCCCCGCGTTAACAATGGCCTCCACGTCGTTGATGGGGATGCCGTCGATGCGCCCCG
>PFFW01000020.1 GCA_002781745.1 Rhodospirillales bacterium CG15_BIG_FIL_POST_REV_8_21_14_020_66_15 | reverse complement strand
GCCATGGCGCGGCCGATACAGAGGGCACCGGCGTGGTCGACCACCTGGCGTTCAGGGGCACCGGTCTGGCGGACCTCAAGGCGCGGCTGGACGCCCACGACGCCGACTACCGGGAACGGATGCTGCCGAACGGCGCGGCGACGCAACTGTTCGTCGCCGGTCCCGAGGGCGTGACCATCGAGGTCGTGTTCCCGCACGGCTGACCGTACGCGCCGAGGCGCTCAACCGCAGCCCTTCTCCATCATTTCGAGGAATCCCTTCCGGATTTCCTCGTCCGAAAGGTCGCGGGTGTGGGTGAGAAAACTCCACTGATGGCCGAACGGATCAACGACGCAGCCCATGCGGTCGCCCCAGAACATATCGGTCACCGGCATTTTCTCCGTCGCGCCGGCGGCGACGGCGCGCGCCTGGGCCGCGTCCGCATCCTCCACATAAAGCGACATGGAGGCGGTGATACCGCCCAAAGCCTTGGGGTCCGTGGTGCCCCAGGCGGGGTTGGCGTCCGTCAACATGACGTGGTCGCCGCCGATGGTGATTTCCGCGTGGGCGATGCGGTCCGTGTCCGGGATCTCCAGGCGCATGACCTCCACCGCGCCGAGCGCCTTCTTGTAGAATTCGATGGCCTGCGCGGCGCCGTCGACGATGAGATAGGGCGTGACGGCGGTGTAACCGTCGGGAATGGGGTCGACCATGATCGTTCCTTCCTATATATAGAACAAAATAGGAACATGTAAGGAGAGACGATGAGATGCAAGTTACCATTCCGTGGCAGGGCGCGGAAACGGCTCCCGCCGGTTCCGGCCTACTTGCCCCCCAACTTGGGTGCCGTCTCGCGGAAGCTTTCGACCGTCGTCATGTTCGTGTACCAGGCCGACAGGTTTTCCAACCGGGACAGCAGCTTCTGCCCTTCCGGCGTCATCTTCACGTAATAGATCGCGGGCGCCAGGAACATGTCGGCGAGCGACATCTCGTCCCCCACCATCCAGCGCCGGCCGCGCAGTTCCTTATCGGCGACGGCCAGATAGCGTTCGATCTTCGGCAGGTAGTCCTTGATCTTGGCATCGTCCACCGGCTTGCCGACCATGGGATTGACCAGACGCGGGATGATCAAGCCCGGCCCCAGGTTCGGATAGCCCTCGTCCAGGTACAGGCTGATGCGCTGGAACATGTCCGCCTTCTCCACAGCGTCCCTCGGCTGCAACTGCGGGTCCGAGGTGTATTCCTCGTCGATATAGATGCAGATGGCGAGGGTCTCGTACAGGTGTACGTCGGCGTCGCGGATCGCCGGAACCTTGCCGAAGGGATGCTCCTGCTTCTGCTCTTCCGAGCCGGGCATGTACTCGTAGATGCGGTAGGCTTCCTCCTTCTCCTCCAGGCACATGCGTACCGTTCGGGTGAAGGGGCTGATCGTGGTACCGTAGATCGTCAGGTCGGACATCGGGGCGGCCTCCTCGCGACGTTTCTTTGTCTTGGTGTTGCAAAGAGTGCGCGAGGCCGCCGGTACTGGCAAGGGAAAAGCAGGTTGCGGAAATGACCATGAGCCGGGACTTCAAGGAGCACCTTCTCGACCTTCTGGCGACACTCGGGCCCGTTGAGGCCCGGCGCATGTTCGGCGGCGGCGGGCTCTATCTGGACGGCACCATGTTCGCCCTGGTCGCCGACGACGTGCTCTACCTGAAGGCCGACGACGGCAACCGCGAGGACTTCGAGGCCGCAGGGGTCCCGCCCTTCACCTACCAGCGGCGCGGGAAGAGTGTCGCCCTCGGCTACTTCCAGGCACCCGAGGACATCCTGGACGACGCCGAGGAACTGAGCGCCTGGTCGCGGCGCGCCTGGGAAGCGGCCCGGCGCTCGGGCGCCAAGGCCGGAAAGGCGGAAACCGCGCGCAAAAAGGGGCGTAGCGCGGCATGAGCGACACTCCCGGACCGTCCGGCGATCCCGCCCGCCTGGCCAAGCGCTCGGTCCTGGTCGCGGGCCACCACACCAGCCTGACGCTGGAGGACCTGTTCTGGAACGCGCTTCGGAACATCGCGCGGGAGCGGGGACTATCGATCAACGCCTTGGTCACGGAAATCGACGCCGGGCGCACGGGCAATCTGTCGAGCGCCGTCCGCGTGTTCGTCCTGCAGCAGGTATCGGCGACCCGGGACTAGCGACCCCGCCGCCGCAACCAGGCGGCTACCCCGTGGCAGGCCAAGGCCCCCAGGGCGAACGCCGTCACCCGCAAGAAGCCCCGCGTCGGCAGGTCGCCCAACTGCCAGGCACCGCTTCCCCACCACAAGGTACCCGCAGCGATCAGCGCCGCCAGGGCCAGCAAGCCGCCGATCCGCGCAGGCTTGGTCACGGCGCTTCCTTTCCGGTACTCTCAACGACCTCCATGATTCGTGCCAACGCCCAGCGGGAAATCTTGTGCCGGGCGTGGCTCTCGTCGAACAACACCCGGTGGCGGCCGCCCAAGCGCCCCGCGGTTTTCCCAAGCAGGTCGGCATAAAGGCTCGGACGGGGACCGTTGAAACAACATCGGTCGAAGCGGTTGAAGACCTGCACCTGGCTGCGGCCAGACCTGTCGGCCGCCATGACCGAAAGGTCGAGTACGCCCGTGATTTCCGTCAAGCCTTCGACGATCGACCGGGCACTCTCCTCCTTGCCCCGAAGCAGGGCGAGCGGAAGCACGCCCGCCACCGGAAAGCTTGCATCGATACGCGGGTCGATGGCGGCGCTGACCAGGGTTACCCAGGCGCCCGACGACACGCCGATCATGGCGATCCCGTGAAACGGCTGTTGAGCCAGGGCGTAATTGACGGCCACCACTGGCGGCAGGAAGGTCACCGCAAGGTCCGTCGCGAACCGGTCCGCCATTGGCGGGTCCGCGCAATAACGATCCAGGTCGTAACAGGTGTTGTCGCCGTAACCGGGCATGTTCATGGCGGCCACCGTATAACCGGCGGCCACCCAATTCTGGATCACTCTATGCTGATCGTGATAGGTGGCGGCCAAGCCTTGTTGGTAAAGGATCAAGCGGCCGTTGGGTCGCTGCGGACGGAAGTAGGCGATGGCGTAATTGCGCCACCGCTTCACCATATGGCCGGTAAGCTCGTCGATCCCGGCCAGGTTGGACCAGCCCCTGTAATAGGCCGCTTCGCAGGCGAGCCCGCGCATGATGATCGTGTCCATGCGCGAAAGCAAATGCACGACCGCCGGCCCCGTCGGCGACAGGCATTTCTTGTAGGCGCCGGGGGCCTTGTCGACGTCGCGGATCACCTGTTGCGGCATCACGTCGCGGGGCAGCTCCGGAACGCCGAAAATCTTCGTCACCAGGCGCGCGCGGCGATGGTCGACATCGGCTGCATCGCGAACGGTCAACCGTTCGGATGCGGGTAGTGACGCCACGCCCTCCGGAAGGCGATCGAACTCCGTCGCGGCTTTGGGGGCCAGACGCTTGATTACGACCCGCGTCGGATCCCAGTAATACAGCAGGGCCAGGACAGCGCTCACCGCCAGCATCAAGCCCATACCGTCAAGCAGACGGATCGGCAGTGAAGGACGGCTCATGGCGGAATCCCTATGGATGAGGGCACAGGCACGTGCCCCGGCGCTTGAATTAGAACCTGCCCAGGATGCCGCGTAGGATGTCTTGCGGTTTCATCTTCTTCTTTTCCTCGGTCTGCGGCGCGGGCTGGGTCTGCGGCGGTGCGTCCTGTTGTTGTTGCTGTTGCTGTTGCTGTTGCTGTTGCTGTTGCTGTTGTTCTTGGGGCTGGGTCTGGCCACCGCCCAGGATTCCCTGCAGGACGTCGCCGACGCCTTTCTTCTTCAACAGTTTGTCCAGGCCCGGCACGGGCACGCCGCCGGTTCCCAGGGACGCCGTATCGACCTTGATACGCGGCGCGTCCAACTTACCGGTAACGGCGAACGGCACGTTGATGCCCTTGCGTGTGGTGATGGAGAACACCGCCGACAGAAGGCTCGGCGACGGCTGGATCGCGCCCGAAAGGTCGACCGTCCAGGCCGCCAGATCGACGCTGCCCGATCCGCTGGCCACGCCCACGTTGGACACGGCCTTCAACTGGTTCGAGGTGGCGACCCCGTTGGCCACCGTGAACCCGGCGTCCACATCGGCGAGTCCCTTGCCCTGCTTGGGCCCGCCAAGGGCGCCGCCCAGTTGGTTGAGCGCCAGCACCAGGCCGCCCAGGCCGAAGCCGGCCTCGGCCGAGCCGCTGAGCGCCTCCGCGTCGAGTTCGCGGCCGGAGAAGTTCATCCTGCCGTTCAGGGACGAGACGATCTCGGCCTCGGAACGGCCGCGAGCCGTGAAATCGAAGTCGGCGTTGACCTTGCCCGCCGAGACGCCGCCGCCCAGCGCCTTGCCCGCCCGGGACAGGTCGGCGCCGGCAATGGTGCCGGAGGCACTCAATTGCCCCGCCGCGGTGGCCGAGGCCTTGGCGGTCAGGATGCCGCCGAACAGGCGTCCGGTCAGGCGCTCGACGGTCAGCACGCCGCCCTTCACCGCGGCTCCCAGGTCGGCGTTCTCCAATGCCGCCCCTTCGTACGTGACCTTGGGCGAGGTTGCCGTGATGGCCGCGTCGAAGGTGTCGAGGACGGAAAGGTCGATCGCCGCCTTGGACCATCGCGAACTGACCGCGACCGCGGTAATCAGCGGATTGCCGCCCGGCCCGGCCCAGGCGGCAGGCGCGCGGGTCACGCCCCACCCCCTGTCGAACAGGCCCGCGGCGCGCTTGGCCGGCAGGAACGGCGTGACGTCGACCGGACCCAGCGCCAGATTGGCGAGCGCCTTCGGCTTCGCCCCGTCGAGCACGAGCGACAGGCTGCCCGCCGCCGTTGCCGGCCCGATCCGACCGGCAACGTTGTCGACGCGCACGGCCTTGGGATTGCCGGTCACCTGGGCCGTCAGGTCAATCCCGCCGATCTTGCCCTGGGGCCGGTAGTCGGCACCCAGGCGACGCAACAGACCGGCCAGGTCACCATGCCTGACGGAAACGCCCAGGCTCACATCCTGACCCGCCAGGGCCAGCACCGGCAGGCTGCCGCGCAGCCCGACCTTGCCGCCCATGGCGCCCAGGTCGGCGGTGACCGAAGGCGACACCAGACTGCCCGACACGGCCGCGCTGACGGACACGGCGCCGAGCGCCGCCGCCGATACCGGCAGGTCTAAAGCCAGCGCCTTGGCCAGCGGTCCGGCGTCCTTGGTCGCGGCGGTGATCTTCAGGTCCTTGGCCGTGGGAATCCCTTCAAGGCCGGTCAGTCCTCCCGTCACACCGGCGCTCAGGCCCGCGAGGTTGCCGACTTTGAGGGTGCGCAGCACAAGCTCGCCCCGCGCCAGGGTCGCGTCGAGCATCAGGTCGCGCGCCGTCAGGCCGCGCACCATCGCGGTGCCCACGGCAAGCTTCACATTGGCGTCGAACGCCGTCA
>PFFW01000168.1 GCA_002781745.1 Rhodospirillales bacterium CG15_BIG_FIL_POST_REV_8_21_14_020_66_15 | reverse complement strand
GCAGATAGGAATCGACCCAGGCGACGATCTCGTCCCACTCGCGCAACAGGTAGAACGACACGATCGGCGTGATCAGCACCAGAGACAGGACGTTGAGGAAGGCGAGCCCGCCGCTCCAGATCTCGGCCAGCAGGTTGGTCGCCCATTGGATCACCTTGGAGCCGTACTTGCCCGCGGCGTCGCGCAGTTCCTGGCTGTCCGTTGCCGGCAGGTGAAGCTGCAGATCGGCCAGGAACGGCTCGACCCAGGCGCGAAAGCGGGCGAACACTTCGGGCGCCAACTTGATCAGCCCGACCACCTGTTGCTGCAGCAAGGGCAGCAGCACCGAGATCACGCCGATCACCGCGGCGAAGAAGGCGACCGTGATGATTGTCGTCGCAAGCGCGCGGGAACAGCCCTTTTGTTCCAGCCGGTCGGCGACCGGGTCCAGAAAATAGGCGACCGCCATGCCGGCGACGAAAGGCAGCAGAATGGCGCTCAGCAGGTGGATGAGGACTCCCGCGACCACCAGGCCCGCCAGCCAGTAGGCCATGCGTGCTTCGCGGGTCATCCCGCCTTCTTCCCGCCGCGCAGTTGTTCCAGCGTCCACACGTCGCCCTGTCCGCGCAGGGCCAGATCGGCCTGCTCCAGCGCGATGATGAGCTGCCCCACGTCGCCGATGTAATGCAGGATGACCTGGGCCTCCGCGCGGGAAAGCTGCACCAGTTCCGTCTCGCGGATCACGGCCACGGATCCGATGCGCTTCCTCATGTCCAGCCAGTCGCGCAGGCCGCCGATGGGAATCCGCACGGCGATCGCTTCCTGGCGCGCGGACTGCAGCAGGTTGTCGCGCTTCCAGTTGTCCTCGATCAGTTGCGTGACCTGCTTGGCGGCGCGGGCCAACAGCGAATCCGCCGTCTCGCCGAACTCGGAAACGTAGGTCACCACGGTCGTCTGGGGATCGATGGTCACGTTGTAGCGGGTCATGGTCACGTCCAGCACCCACAGCGAGCGCGCCGGATCGTGACGGATGGAGGCGAAAGCGACAACGACGCTGCCCGCCTCGTAGCGCCTGGCCATGGCCTGCAGGCGCTGCCGGTCGCCGGCGACCACCTGATCGACGCCGATGGCGGCGACGTCGGCAAGATCGCCCAGGGGCAGGATCGTCGGCACCAGACTGACCTGCGAGGAACGCTGCTGCCAGGCGGCGCGCCAAGGGTTGGGATCGTCCCACAGCAGAAGCGCCCCGGCGCGGCGCAGCACGGGCAAAACCAGCACCGGCTTGGACGGCGTCTCGGCAAAGGGGATGTTGAAGGCGCGCAGAAGTTCGCGTACTTCCGACGGGCGGAACCGATAGTTCAGCTTGGCCAGGTAGCGCACGGCCGAGGTCTTTTCCTCGGCGACGGAGAAGTCCTGGATGTATTCGGTGATCTCCTCGGGCGACAGGCCCGGCAGGCGCGCGTGGTCCGACTTCAGGGTCATGCGCTCCAACAGGATCGCCATGGCGCGCTGCTGGCCCTCGCGCAGCGCCTGCGCACGGGCGTCCGAGGCCGTTTCCGCCGTGACGTCGACGTCGACGCCTTTGACCTCGTATGGATTGGCGATCTGCGCCCGGGCCGGACCGGGCGCCAGCGACAGCACCAGGACCGCCACGGCAAGCGCGCAAGCCGCCCACGGACCTCTGCCCGCGCGCCAATCGTCCGTTGCAAACCGGCGGGGATTAAGTATCTTCGCCTCCATCGACGCCATCGGGCCGCACCGCATGTCCAGCCGGGCCCGCATGGCGCGTAATCTAGCACACCCGACCGAGGGAGGAAGGGATTAGCGACACGGAAAAGCACGGCGCGGGGCTCAGCTACCGCGACGCAGGCGTCGACATCGACGCCGGCAACGCGCTGGTGGACGCCATCGGCCCGATGGCCAAGTCGACCAACCGCCCGGGCGTCATGGGTGGGCTCGGCGGATTCGGCGGGTTCTTCGACCCGCGCGCGGCGGGATACAACGACCCGGTCCTGGTCGCCGCGACGGACGGCGTGGGCACCAAGCTGAGGATCGCCATCGACGCCGGCCGTCACGACGGCGTCGGCGTCGACCTGGTCGCCATGTGTGTCAACGACCTGGTGGTCCAGGGGGCGGAGCCCCTGTTCTTCCTCGACTATTTCGCGACCGGCAAACTGGCGCCCGAGGCCGCGGCCAAGGTCGTCGCCGGGGTCGCCGAGGGATGCCGCCAGGCCGGCTGCGCCCTGATCGGCGGCGAGACGGCGGAAATGCCCGGCATGTACGCGGCCGGCGATTACGACCTGGCAGGTTTTGCCGTGGGCGCCGTGGAACGCGGCCGGGAACTGACCGGCATGGATGTCGCCGAAGGCGACCTGGTGCTGGCGTTGGCGTCCTCGGGCGTTCATTCCAACGGCTTCTCCCTGGTCCGCAAGGTGGCCGAGCGGGCGGGTATCGATTACGCCGACCCGGCGCCGTTCCAGGACGGAGCCACCCTGGCCGAGGCCCTGCTGGCGCCGACGCGCATCTACGTGAAGCCGTGCCTCGCCGCCATCCGTCAGGGCGGCGTCAAGGCCCTCGCCCACATCACCGGCGGCGGCCTGCTGGAGAACATCCCCCGCGTCCTGCCCGACGATCTGGGCGTGGAATTGGACGCCCGCACTTGGCCCCTGCCGCCCGTGTTCGGCTGGCTGCGCAAGGCCGGCGGCGTCGCGCCCAAGGAGATGCTGCGCACCTTCAACTGCGGCGTCGGCATGGCGGTGATCATCGCCGAGGCCGAGGCCCGGCGGATCGAGGCCCTGTTCCGCGATGCTGGCGAGGACGTACAGTCCGTCGGGCGCGTCGTTAAGGCTGCGGGTGGGGAACAGGTCCGGGTCGGGCATCTGGACGAGGCCTGGGGCGCGGCATGAGCCGCCTGAAGCTCGCCGTCATGATTTCCGGGCGGGGCTCCAACCTGCAGGCCCTGATCGACGCCTGCGCCGACCCCGCCTATCCGGCCGAGATCATCCTGGTACTATCCAACCGGCCGGACGCACAGGGGTTGGCGCGCGCCGCCACGGCGGGCATCCCGACCCGCGTTATCGACCACAAGGAATTCGCCGACCGCACCTCGTTCGACCGCGAAATGACCAAGGCCATGGAAACGGCGGAAACGGAGATGGTCTGTCTGGCCGGCTTCATGCGCCTGCTGTCGGACGAATTCGTCGACCACTGGCGCGATCGCATGATCAATATCCACCCGTCGCTGCTGCCGGCTTTCAAGGGCCTGGACGTGCAGGAACGGGTGCTGGCGCGCGGTGCCCGGTTCGCCGGCTGCACCGTGCATTACGTGCGCAAGGAAATGGATACGGGCCCGATCATCGTGCAGGCGGTGGTGCCCGTGCTGCCCGGCGACACGCCCGACGTCCTGGCCGCCCGGGTGCTGGAGCGTGAGCACGACATCTACCCGCTGGCCGTGCGCCTGATCGCCGAGGGACGCGTCGCCATCGACGAAAACGACCGCGCCGTCATCGACGGCGCGGTCGCTCAGCAAGGCTGTCTGGTTAACCCGGTGGGTTAGCCGACGATATCGATCTCGCTGAAGAAGTAGCGGATTTCCTTGGCCGCGTTGTCCGCCGAGTCGGAACCGTGGACCGAGTTCGCCTCGATGCTTTCGGCGAAGTCCTTGCGGATGGTGCCCTCGTCGGCGTTGGCCGGATTGGTGGCGCCCATGATCTCGCGGTTGCGGGCGACGGCATTGTCGCCTTCCAGAACCTGAACCACCACGGGACCCGAGGTCATGAAGGCGACCAGGTCGTTGAAGAACGCCCGTTCACGGTGCACGTCGTAGAAGCCTTCCGCCTGTTCCTTGGTCAGGCGGACGCGGCGCTGAGCAACGATGCGCAGGCCCGCGTCCTCGAACCGGGCATTGATCTTGCCGGTCAGGTTGCGGCGGGTCGCGTCGGGTTTAATGATGGAGAGCGTACGCTCAAGAGCCATGGTCGATCCCCTTGTATGGTTGTTCGTTCGGCTGGTTTTTTATGTTGGTAATGTTTTGTCTGGTCGCCCGCGGCATCCTTGGGCCGGGTTGTCGGCGTCCGGAATACGGGTCCGCCCAACGGGGCGTCCCGGAAACGGCGCGGGTTATAGTCCGTCCCGCTTCGCCATGCAAGGAAAACGGCGGTAACAAGTTCGCGCGGGCGGCGGCCGTCTAGCGCCCGATACCCGGATACAGTTGATTCTTAAGGAATTGGCCCAAAAGCTTGTATTCGGACCGGCGCGCCGAGTTTCGCCGCCAGGCCAGGGCGATCTGGCGTCCCGCGCCGCCCGAAAGGGGCCGCAACGCGACGTCGGCAGTGCGCACGTGGTCCGATTTCAAGGCCACGTCGGGCAGCAGCGTGGTGCCGAATCCGCCGGCCACCAGCTCAACCAGGGTATAGAGGCTGGTCGCCTGAAACGCGCCCGAGCGGCCGGGGGCCGGCTGGCGGCGGCAGGCGGCGAGCGCGTGGTCGCGCAGGCAATGCCCGTCCTCCAGCAGCAGCAGGTCCTCGGTATCCACCAAATCGGCCGCCACCGGGCCGTTGCCCCCGGCCAGGGGGTGGTCCGGCGGCAGAGCCAGCCAGAACGGATCGTCGGCCAGCACCATGTCCTCCAGGTCCGCCGTGTCGTAGGGCAGCGCGATCAGCGCCGCGTCGAGGTCGCCGCCGACCAGTTGATCGACCAGGCGCGCCGTGCGGTCCTCGCGCAGGAACAGGCGCAGTTCGGGGTAGGACGCCCGCAGCGGCGGCAGCACCTTGGGCAGGACGTAGGGACCGATGGTGGGAATGGCGCCCAGGCGCAGCAACCCGGTCAGCGGCCGGGTGCTCGCCTTGGCGGTGACGGTCATATCTTCGACCTCGGCCAGGACACGGCGCGCGCGGGCGACCAGTTCCAGACCCAACGGCGTGACGACGACCCGGCGTTTGGTGCGCTCGATGACGGTGACGCCAAGGATCGATTCGAGTTCCTGGATGCCGGCGCTGAGCGTCGACTGAGTTACGAAACAGCGCTGGGCGGCGCGCCCGAAGTGGCCTTCTTCGGCGACGGCGATGAGATACTGCAGTTGGCGCAGGGTCGGGATGTGAGTGCTCATGGGGTCGATTTAATCGTTTAAATCGATTCAATCAACGGATTAAAATCTAAAAAACAGATCATTTAAATCGTCGCGTGGACGCCCCGCCGCACACCAGCCCGCCGGAAAAACCGGCGGAATCAGTCTGATTTTCACCCAATAAACCGGGCGGACTCCCGACCGGCACGTCACGCACTAACCCCATGAAGGTATTGTTCGACCTAGCCTTTAGACTTATTGACGAAAACGTGATTAAAGCCGAAATTACTGTATAGGAACGGTGTTGAGTTCGGGCGCGTTCCGCACGATAGGCGCCCCTTCGCGAAGCCGTTCCACAGTTTACCGGAAGGCTGATCCTCCTCTCCCCCCATAGTCACGTCTTTCGGTACGTGCCGGGCCGCGGCTCCTCCTCCCCCCACCAACCGCGGCCCGGCATTTTATTTCCCCAGAGGTCCTTCCTGCATCCGCCGCACGCCGTTCAAGGGAGCGTTTCCACCGCGCGCGGCCCGTGCTATCACCCCGCCTATGCTGCACGTCAACGACATGACCTTCCGCCTGGGCGGCCGCGTGCTGTTCGAAAAGGCCACCCTGCACCTGCCCCAGGGACGCAAGATGGGCCTGGTCGGACGCAACGGGACCGGCAAGACGACCCTGTTCCGCATGATCCTTGGCGACGCGCATCCGGACGAGGGCGCGGTGCGCGTGCGCCCCAGTGCGCGCATCGGCACCGTGGCGCAGGAGGCGCCTTCCGGAGCGGCCAGCCTGCTCGACACGGTACTGGCCGCCGATACGGAACGCAGCGCCCTTCAGGCCGAAGCCGAAACGGCCAAGGACCCGTCCCGCATCGCCGACATCCACAACCGTCTGGCCGACATCGACGCCCAGACCGCGCCCGCCCGCGCGGCGCGCATCCTGGCCGGCCTGGGCTTTGACGAAGCGGCCCAGGCACGCCCATGCGGCGAGTTCTCCGGCGGCTGGCGCATGCGCGTGGCGCTGGCGGCGACACTGTTTTCGCGGCCCGATTTCCTGCTGCTGGACGAGCCGACCAACCACCTGGACCTGGAAGCGGCCCTGTGGCTGGAAACCTATCTGGCGTCCTGGCCGGGCACGCTGCTGGTCATCAGCCACGACCGCACGCTGTTGAACAAGGTCGTCGACGAAATCGCCCACCTGTCGGAACGCAAGCTGACCCGCTACGTCGGCAACTACGACCGGTTCGAGCGCACACGGCGCGAACGCCAGGCCCAGCAATCCAAGCTGCAGGCCAAGCAGCTTTCGGAGAAGCGCCGCATCCAGGCCTTCGTCGACCGTTTCCGCGCCAAGGCGACCAAGGCTCGCCAGGCGCAGAGCCGCATGAAGATGCTGGCCCGCATGGAACCCATCGCCACGGTGGTCGAGGACAAGACGACCACCTTCAACTTTCCCGATCCCGATCCCCTGTCGCCGCCGCTGATCGCGCTCGACGGTGTCAGCGTCGGCTACGGTACGGAACCGGTCCTGAAGAACCTGGACCTGCGCATCGACATGGACGATCGAATCGGCCTTATCGGCGCCAACGGCAACGGCAAGTCGACCCTCATCAAGATGCTGGCCGACCGTCTGAAGCCGCTGGCCGGCAAGGTCACCAAGTCGTCCAAGCTGAAGGTCGGCTATTTCGCCCAGCACCAGCAGGAAGAACTGCGCCTGAACGATTCCCCGTTCCAGCACATGGCCCGCATCATGCCCATGGCGACGGAGACCAAGGTGCGCGCCCACCTGGGCCGCTTCGGGTTTTCCGGCGACCTGGCCAACAGCAAGGTCGAGGTGCTGTCGGGCGGCGAGAAGGCGCGTCTCCTGTTCGCCCTGATGAGCACCGAGGCACCGCACATCCTGTTCCTCGACGAGCCGACCAACCACCTGGACGTGGACGCCCGCGAGGCCCTGGTCCAGGCGCTCAACGAATACGACGGGGCCATTGTCCTGGTGACCCACGACGCGCACCTGATCGACCTTGTCTGCGACCGCCTGTGGCTGGTCGCCGACGGCGGCTGCAAGCCCTTCGACGGCGATCTGGAGGCCTATGCCGGCCTGTTGATGGAACAGCGCCGCGAGGCTCGCCGGGACGCCCGCGCGGCCAGGGACGGCGACGGCGTGGCCGCGGTCGACAAGAAGGAACTGCGTCGCGAGCGCGCGCGCCGGCGCGAGGAGACGTCGGCGCTGCGCCGCGCGGTCCAGGACGCCGAGAAGAAGATGGAAAAGCTGGCCCAGGAGGTCGCGGCGCTGGAGGCCAGGCTTGCCGCGCCCGAGGTCTACAACGGCCCGACAGCCAAGCTGATGGACCTGCAGGTCGCCCACAAGCGGGCCAAGGACAGCCTGGCCGAGACGGAGCAGGCCTGGTTGAGCGCGCAGGAAGCCATAGACGAGACCCTGGACGAGGCGTCATGACCCCGCCGGCCCCGACCGCCCATGTCTCCGCCGCACCGCGCCTGACCGACTGGACGGGACGGCGTCACGACACGGCACCCGACGCCCGCATCCTGTCCCTGGTGCCGTCCTTGACGGAGACCCTGTTCGAATTGGGCCTGGCCGGCAACCTTGTCGGGCGCACGGCCTTCTGCATCCATCCGGCCGACACGGTCGAAGGCGTCAAAAGCGTCGGCGGCACCAAGCGGGTGAACTGGCGCAAGGTAGAGGCCGCCAAACCCACCCATGCGGTCCTCAACGTCGATGAAAATCCGAAAGAGATGGCCGACGAGATGGCGGCGCGCGACATCGTGCCGGTGGTGACGCATCCCGTCGAACCCGCCGACAACGGTCCCGTGATCCGCCTGTTGGGCGATGTGTTCGGACGCGGGGATGCGGCCGAGGCGTTGGCGCGGCGGTTCGAGGACGGCCTGGCGTCCCTTGCCGCGGCGCGGCCCCGGGCGGAAGCCAGGGTCCTCTACCTGATCTGGAAGGCGCCCTGGATGACCGTGGGACGAGACACCTACATCTCGCGCTTCCTCGGGCTGATCGGCTGGCGCACCTGGGAAGTCGGCGGCGGCGCGCGCTATCCCGAACTGGACCTGACCGACGACCTGTTGGAGGGCGTCGACCTGGTCCTGTTCTCGTCGGAACCCTTTCCCTTCAAGGACGAACACCTGGACGAATTCCGCGCCGCGTTTCCCGCGCACGCCGCCAAGGCCATGGCGGTGGACGGGGAGATGCTGTCCTGGTACGGCACCCGCGCCGTCAAGGGACTTGACTATCTGCGCAGGCTGGCCGCGAACGGACCGGCGGCAACGCCGCCATGACCCCGGACGCCATGACGGGGCACGCGCCGCGCCTGGCCCCTCTGCGCCTCGCCCTGTTCTACGGCGGGATATTCCTAGCCCTTGGCATCATGGGGCCGTTCTGGCCGCTGTGGCTGAAGGACAAGGGCCTGGCGGCGGAAGAGATCGGCCTGATTTTCGCCCTGGGCACCCTGGCCCGCCTGGCCGTCACGCCGCACTTCGCCCGCGCCGCCGACCGTACGGGCGAACGCAAGCGCATTCTGGTGTTGCTCAGCCTGTTCGGCGCGCTGGCCTTCCTTGCGTTCCGTTGGACCGAGGGGTTCTGGTCGATCGCCTTGGTGACGCTCCTGTTCTTCGCCTGCCGCGGGCCGGTCCTGCCCCTGATGGAAAGCCTGACCATGCTGACCCGCGAGCGCGTGCCCTTCGACTACGGGCGGGTGCGGCTGTGGGGCTCCATCACCTTCATCATCGGCGCCTGGGGCATGGGCCTGGTCCTGACCGGCGCGCCGACGGACTGGATACACTGGTCGATCCTCGCCGCGGCGACGCTGGCGTTCCTCTCCGCCCTCGCCCTGCCGGACACGCGGACCCCCGCCGCCGACGGCGACAGCCGGCCGTTCCGCGACCTCATGCGCCGGCCGGGCCTGCTGGCGGCCATGACGGCGGCGACCTGTATCCAGGCCTCCCACGCCGTCTACTATAATTTCGGCTCCATCCACTGGCTGGCGGCGGGCCACGGCGCCGACGTCATCGGCGCCCTGTGGGCCGAAGGCGTGATCGCCGAGATCATCCTGTTCACCTTTGCCGCCGCCGCGGTGCGCCGCATCGGCGCCTTCAACATGATCGTGGTCGGCGCCGCCGCGGCCCTGGTGCGCTGGGCCGGCACGGCCGCGACCACGGACCTGGAATGGCTGGTCCTGCTGCAAGCCCTGCACGGGCTCAGTTTCGGCGCCACGCACCTGGGCATCATCCATCTGATCGCGGAACGGGTCGAGGCGTCGCTGTCGGCCTCCGCGCAAAGCCTGTTCGCCATGACCCTGGGCCTGGGCATGAGCGCGGCATCGTACGCGGCCGGCCTGTTGTTCGCGGCGCTGGGCGGCGGTGCCTTCACGGCCATGTCGGGACTGGCCCTGGCGGGCGCCGGGTTCGCCGGATTCTCTCTTTTGCTGCGCCGAACCGCCGCCCACAAGAGGCCGGCCGACGCCGGTAGCGATCGAGTGTTCCGAAAGTCGAAGTAAACAATTTACGTGTATTTACACGGGTTTCGGCGGAATAATCCGAATTCCGTGCATGCCGATCCGTTTTATAAGTGAACTCTTAACCAAAGAATCATAGAATCTACCCGCCTTGGGTAGGGTGTCCTTTGGGCAAGGAGAGGATGGTTGGGCTATCTCGATCCACTGCTGACGTTCTTCAAATTCACGAAGGACACGGACTTGGTCGCCGCGACCTGTCTGGTGCTATTGCTGTCGAGCATCATCGGCGGCATGTTGTCCAGCATCTTCAAGGCGTTCGGCGGTCCGTTGAAGCCCATCGCCTTCCAGGAAACCAACGGCTTCCGCATCCTGTTGTTCTACGAGATCTGCCTGATCGCGGTGATCTTCTATTACCACATGCACGTGACCGGGCGGGTCGACGCCATCCAGATCATCTTCTGGGTAACCACCATGCTGTCCATGCCTGTGCTGTGGTTCATCGGCTCGGTAATGACCCAGGTCATCTTCTGGTCGAAGATTTCCAAGAACAAGAAGGCTTATCGGGAGCTGGTCGCCAAACGGAAATATGCCAAGCACAAGAAGCTGCGCGAGCAGATTCGCGAAGAGACCAAGGAGTCCAAGGAAGCCGCGGCACGGCGCGCCGAGGTCACGGCCAAGGGCAAAAAGGGCCATCAGGCCTTGGTCAAGCGACGCCGCGCCGAGAGCTGACGCCACGCGCCGGGTGCGGCGCGCAAATCATTTATCATCCCGCCCGGACCTGCCATATATGGGCCGCGCCCCGGCTTTGCCGTGCCCGCCCGCCCACTCCGCCCGCGCGAAAGACACCCACCTTGGAATTCCTCGCCCCCCTCCTCACCTTCAACTTCAAGGCCTTCGCCTCGATCGTCTTCATCGACCTGGTGATGTCCGGCGACAACGCCATCATCATCGGCATGGCGGCGGCGGGCCTGCCCGTCAAGCTTAGGCGCAAGGCCATCGCCATCGGCATCGTCGCAGCGACGGTGCTGCGCATCGCCTTCGCCTCCGTGACCTATCAGCTGCTCTCGATCATCGGCCTGACGCTGGCCGGCGGCCTGCTGCTGCTGTGGGTCGCCTTCAAGATGTGGCAGGAAATCCGCGCGGGCAACCTGGAGATGCCGGACCCCGAGGCCGAGGGAGAACCGGGCGAAGGCAAGACCCTGCGCAGCGCCGTAACCTCCATCGTCATCGCCGACGTCACCATGTCGCTGGACAACGTGCTGGCCGTCGCCGGCGCGGCCCACGAGGCGCCCGGGATGCTGGTGTTCGGCCTGGTCCTGTCGATCCTCTTGATGGCCTTCGCCGCCAACTGGGTGGCGTCGCTCCTGGAGCGCCACAAGTGGCTGGCCTACGCGGGCCTGGCGGTGGTCGCCTACGTGGCGCTGGAGATGATCTGGCGCGGCAGCAACCAGGTGATGGCCGCCACGGCGGGGATGGTCTGATCCCGCGTCCCGCGTCTTGCCTTAGCCGGCTTTCAACGCGTCCTTGGCCCTGATCTCCTCGTAACGCGCGACCAGGCGTTCGGCCCTGATCACCACCGGCACGTCGATCATCTTGCCGTCGACGGTGATCGCGCCTCGCCCGGCCAGACGCGCGGCGTCATAGGCCTCGATCACGCGGCGTGCGTGATCGATCTCGTCCTCGCCGGGCGTGAACTCCTCGTTCAGGATGGGAATGCCCGAGGGATGGATGACGCTGGCGCAATCGAAACCGAATTTCCGTGATTTTCTGACGGCGGCGCGGAAGCCCTCGGTGTCGGTGTAATCGGCGACCGTGCCGATGAAGCCCATGGCCATCAGGCCCGCCGCCTTGGCGGCGATCATCACGGTCTGCTTGGGCACCAGCAGGGTGTCCGTGTCGGGCACCATGCCGACGTCCATGGCGAAGTCCTCGCCGCCCAGGTTCAAGCCGATCAGACGGCCGGTGGCGCGCGCCACGGCATGGGCGCGGAAATAGGCGTCCGCCGTCTCCACCATGGCGGCCAGCTTGACCGAGCCGTGGGGGCGGCCTGTCTCGCGCTCCACCTCTTCGACCAGTTCGGCGACCAGCTTCAGGTGCCCGGCGCCGTCGACCTTGGTGACGAACAGGGCGCGCGCCCCCGCCTGCACCGCCGCCTCCACGTCCTTCACCATATGGCGCAGCGGCCGGTTGATGCGCACCACCGGATCGGCGCCCGACTGGCTGACCGACGTGACCGCGTCGGCCAGCATGTCGCGCGCGGTCTGGCGCGCGTGCTCGGGCACGCTGTCCTCCAGGTCCAGGATGATGGCGTCGGCGCCCCGGGTGTGGGCCTTGGCGATGAATTTTTCATTGTTCCCGGGCACGTAGAGCAGCGACCGCCAGACGATGGGCGGCTCCGAATTCTGGGTCTTTCTGCCGGTCATCCTTCGACCACTCCCTTTTCCTTTAGTTGTTCGATCTGTTCGGCCGTGTAGCCCAGGTCCTCGAGCAGCGCCGCGGAATGTTCGCCGATGGCCGGGGCCGGCGTGCGGATGGCCCCCGGCGTCCGCGAAAGACGCACCGGAATGTTGTGCATGGGCAGGCCCTCGACATCGTCGTCGGGCAGTTCGACCACGACCTCGCGCTCGATGAAATGAGGGTCGTTCAGGATGTCCGGCTGCTCGTAGACGGCGGACGCGGTGATGCTCGACCGCTCGAAGATTTCCAGCACCTCGGCCAGGGTCTTGGTCTTGATCCAGCCGCCGACGGCGGCGTCCACCTCTTCCCGGTGTTGCATACGGGTGCGGTTCGAATCGTAGCGCGGGTCGGCGATCATGTCCTCGCGCCCGATCATGCGGAACACGCGCTCGGCCATGGTCTGGATCGAGGCCGACATGCCGACGAACTTGCCGTCCCTGGTCTCGTAGACGTTGCGCGGCGACGCCGTGTGCGAAGCACTGCCGCAGCGCCGGCGCACGCGGCCGGTCAGCTTGTAGGCCAGGGCCTCGGGCCCCAGGATGGAGTAGAGCGGTTCCAAGAGCGGCAGGTCGACCACCTGTCCTCTTCCTGGTCCATCCGGGCCACCGTCCCGTTCGGCCTCGCGCAGCGCCACCATCGCGGCGAAGGCGCCCTGAAGCGCCGCAACGGAATCGGCCAGCGCGAACGGCGGCAGCACCGGCTCGCGGTCCGGGAAGCCGTTGCGCGAGGCGAACCCGGACAGACTTTCGATGACCGAGCCGAAACCCGGCCGGTCCTTGTAGGGACCCGTCTGCCCGTAGCCCGAGATGCGCACGATCACCAGCTTGGGGTTCAGTCCGTGCAGCACGTCGGGCCCCAGGCCCATTTCCTCGAGCCGGCCGGGGCGGAAACCCTCGACGAAGATCTGCGCCGTCGCGGCCAGCTTCCTGACGATCTCGATGGAGTCCGGCCGGCGCAGGTCGAGCGCCAGGCTTTTCTTGTTGCGGCCGTAGACCTTCCAGTTGCTCTGAACGCCGCCGTCGCCCCAGGCGCGCAGGGTGTCGCCCTTGCCCAGGGGTTCGATCTTGATGACCTCGGCGCCCATGTCGGCCAGGCTGACGGTCAGCAGGTTGCCGCAGACCAGGCGCGACAGGTCGACGACGCGGATGCCGTCGAGCGGCCCCTTGGCGTCCGGCGCCCAGTCGATGCGATGGACCTTGAGCTTTTCCATGGCGCGCCCCGTCAGATGGTCGCCACCGGCGTCGCCGGCGAGCCGACACCGCCCGGCAGCCGCAGCGGCGGCGCCGTCAGCAGGAAGCGCGAGCGGCCGCGCTCCTTCAGCGCCCGCTTCAGCTCCGACAGGTACCAGATCTCGCCCAGGTGCACGCCGATCTTGAACAGGCAGTGACGATGGATCGGCAGGCGGCAGTTGTCGCCCTCGGGATGGCCCGCATAGTGCGTGTTCTCGACCGCCATGTTGTCGGACACCAGGACGGTGATGCCGGAGTCCGTGATCCATTGGATCAGGTTGTCGTCCCAGCCGTCGAGCACCGCGCAGCTCGAATGCAGCTTTTTCGCGTCGGGTTCGCCGCCCATGGACAGGATCATGTCGTCCCAGCCGGTGTGGAGCAGCAGCATGTCGCCCGCCTCCACGGTGACGCCGTCCTTCTCCATCACCTCCATCAGCATGGCGTGGTTCACGGCCACGCGCTCGTCGCCGAAATGGCCGTGGAGGTCGACCAGCACGCCGCGCCCCTGGACGCAGCTTTCGGCCATGTTCTCGATGCCCAGGCGTGGTGTCTTGACCACATGGTCAGAGTCGGGATCGGGCACGTCCGAACTTGCGCGCCAGCCGTTGTAGTAGCAGGGCTCGGCCACGCCGTCGCCGTCGGCGTCGAACAGCTGGCCGAAGTGGGCGAGGCTGTCCCATTGCGTCGAATACTGGGTATGCAGAACCACCAGGTCGTCGGCGCTGACGTCGGTCGAGCCGGGTCGCGAATGGCGGTCCCACACGAAGTTGTAGTAGTCCGCGCCGTCCTGCTTGGTCGGGTGCAGGACGGGCGGGTGGCGCTTCGGGTTCACGGAATTGCCGCCCGGCAGGTCCAGCGGCATGGACAGGCAGAAGGTCAGGCCCTCCTTGACCTCGGTGATCCCCTTCAGGACGACCTCGGGCGTCAGCAGGTTCATGCGGCCCTTCTCGTCGTCGGGGCCGAAATCGCCCCAGTTGGAGCCCTCGGGCCGGTTGACCCAGCGCGGGTTGGTCATGCGTATCCTCCGTCGTTCGTTTGTTGTCGCCGCCGCCTTCTTCGGGCGGTCGGGTTCGTCGTATGAATCAGGCCTTCTTCTCCCAGCCGCCCTGGGGCGTCTGCTGCAGGTAGGACAGGTCGTGGCCGGCGTCCTTGTAGGCTTTCCAGCGGTCGCGGGCGGCCTGCACCGCCGCCGGGTCGCGACCGTCGAACAGCTCGAAGCAGCGCTCGTAGGCGTCGATCCATTCGGACGTCGCGCCGTCGGTCAGGAACAGGAAGGTCGCGTGGTTGGGGCTTTCGTCATCGGTCGACAGCCAGATCGGCTGATCCTCCGGATTTCCGTCCCTGGCCGTGCCGTGGGGCAGCCAGGAGCCGGGATCGTAGGTCCACAGCACCTGGGCGAGGCTTTCCACCCGGTCCTCGGAGGACGCGAGCACGAGGGCCCGCTTGCCGGCGGCCAGGGTCTTTTCCAGAAGCTTGGGCAGGGCCTGTTCCAGCGGCGAGCGTTCCAGGTGGTAGAAGGAGATATCCGTCATCGTCCTGTTCCGCCCCTTCTTTCGCCGTCACCCCCGCGCAGGCGGGGGTCCAGGGATGCTGGATTCCCGCCTGCGTGGGAATGACGGGTTCGGCCTACCTCATTTCGTCTCGTAATGATCGGCGACGACGCGGTCGAGCAGGCGCACGCCGTAGCCGGTGCCGCCCTTGGGCGTCACGGGCTTGGCCTTCTTCGACCAGGCGACGCCGGCGATGTCCAGGTGGACCCAGGGCGTTTCGTCCTTGATGAAGCGCTTGAGGAACTGCGCCGCGGTGATGGAGCCGCCCCAGCGGCCGCCGATGTTCTGCATGTCGGCGGCGTCGGAGTTCAGGAGTTCGTCGTAGGCCTTGCCCAGCGGCATGCGCCACACCAGTTCGTCCACGGCCTCGCCGGCCTGGAACACCTGGTCGGCCAGCTTGTCGTCGTTGGCGTACATGCCCGCGCGCTCGTTGCCGAGGGCCACGATGATGGCGCCCGTGAGGGTCGCCAGGTCGACCACGAACTTGGGCTTGTACTTGGTCTGCGTGTACCACAGCGCATCGGCCAGCACGAGGCGGCCTTCGGCGTCGGTGTTCAGAACCTCGACGGTCTGGCCCGACATGGAGGTGACGATGTCGCTCGGTCGCTGCGCGTTGCCGCCCGGCATGTTCTCGACCAGGCCGACCACGCCGACGGCGTTGACCTTGGCCTTGCGGCCGGCCAGCGCCTTCATCAGGCCGATGACCACGCCGGCGCCGCCCATGTCCCACTTCATGTCCTCCATGCCGGCCGACGGCTTCAGCGAGATGCCGCCGGTGTCGAAGGTGACGCCCTTGCCGACGAAGGCGACGGGCTGCTGCGCCTTGGCGCCCTTGGACTTGGGCACGCCGGTCCATTCCATGATGACCATCTGGCTTTCGCGGTCGCTGCCCTGGCCGACGCCAAGAAGGGCGCCCATGCCCAGCTTCCTCATCTCCTTCTCGCCCAGCACCGTGACCTTGACTCCCAACTTCTTCAGGGACTGGCATTCCTTGGCGAGGCTCGCGGGATAGAGGACGTTGGGCGGCTCGGACACCAGGTCGCGGGTGAAGAACACGCCCTCGGCGACCTTCTCCATCCCGGCGAAGGCGGCCTTGGCCTTGGCCGAGGAAGCGCACGTCACCTTGAGCCCCTTGAGGACCGGCTTCTTCTCCTTGGGCTCCTTGGTCAGGTACTTGTCGAAGCGGTAGGACCGCAGCAGCGCCCCGAAGCCCAGGTTGGCGGCCATGTCGGCGGCGGTCATCTTCGTTCCCTCGATGGCGTCCACCAGCACGGTCGCGTTCGCGCCCTGGCCCGACAGCGCCGCGTAGACGCGCCCGCCCGCTTCCTGCAGGCCCAGGTCCTTCATATCCTCCGCCTTGCCCAGGCCGACCATGAGGACGCGCTCGTACCTGCCGTCCGGCGCCATCAGGTCGACGCTCTCCCCAGACTTTCCCTTGAACTTGCCGGCCTTGGCGGCGCGGGTCAGCGCGCCGCCGAGTTTGGCGTCGAGCGCCTCGGCGCTTTTCGACAGCTTGCCGCCCTCGGTGGCGGTGACGACGACGATGCCTTGGGCGGGAAGCGCGGGATTGGCGAAGGTGATTTTCATGGAACGGTCCTTGGACTTTGCGGGAAGCGGCGAAGCCGGATGGCGGCGCCCGGACGGAATGTCAGGCCCCATATATAGGGCCTCGGGTCCCCCGCCGTGAAGGGGTTTCACCCGCTTTCCGCCCGGCGGCGCGGCCGCGCGGCCCGTCCGTCACCGGTTCGTCAGACGTCGTATCCGGGATTGGCGCGATCCAGCTTGCGCAGCAACGCAGGCCATTCCTTTTGGCCGATGGGGCGGTGGCCGTTCGGCGAGTTGGCGATCCTGCCCTGTTCCACGGTCTTGTCGACGACCGCCTGGGGGATCGGCCTCAGCTTGGCGCCGGACTGCTGGAACGACAACTGATAGCGGCAGGCCCGCTCCGCGCGGTACATCCACATGAAGGCCTCGCCGATGCTCCTGCCGACGGTCAACAGGCCGTGGTTGCGCAGCACCATGACCCGGTTGCCGCCCAGGTCGGAGACCAGGCGCTCGCGTTCGGCCAGGTCGAAGGCCAGGCCCTCGTAATCGTGGTAGGACGTATGGGCGTAGATCGACAGCGCCTGCTGCGAGATCGGCAGGATGCCATCTTCCTGGCAGGCGACGCCGACGCCGTCCCGCGTGTGGGTGTGCATGACGCAGGTCAGTTCCGGCACGGCCAGGTGCACCGCCGAATGGATGACGAAGGCCGCCGGGTTGATGCTGTAATCGGAATCGGTCAGGCAGTTGCCTTCCCCGTCGACCTTGATCAGGGCGGAGGCGGTCATTTCCTCGAACAGCACGCCGAACGGGTTGATCAGGAAGTGCTCGTCCGGGCCGGGCACGCGGGCCGACAGGTGGGTGCCCAAAAGGTCAGACCAGCCGAACAGGTCGACCAGGCGGTAGGCCGCGGCCAGGTTGACGCGAGTCTGCCATTCGGTTTCGGTCATGTGGTCGGGGCGATTGGCGTTGGCGGCGGCCGGCTGTGCCATGGCGGGAATCCTCACCTGCTCATCTGATGGAATACGGGCGGGATTGTATACAATCGTTCGGCAGGCGCAAGCCTCTCGCATCCTCTACGGTCAGCGCGGCGATGCACGCGTCAGAGCGCAGGCGTGTCTGTGATATGAATGCGAAATCAATCAACAACTTTAGGCAAAATACCTAGGTTACTCATTTCATCACGAAGCAAGTCAAACTTCGCATCTGGCGCAAGAATCACCTTTTCAATCGTGCCGTCGGCGATGGCCACTTTGAAGTTAAAATACATCTGCAGATTGGGAGGAAACTCCATCTGCGTTCCGTCGTTTAGACAGAACTGCCCAAGGCCACAGGCAGCCAATGAGATACGTAGCTCCTTTTCCTTCCCGAACAATTTCTCGTCTTTGAGGTACGTGTATTTGATTGGATTTGTAAGCCGCTCAGCGTTAGCCCGGTAATTTTTCCAATCGACATACTCCACGATCCCGTAATTGATTGAGAAGATTTGGCGGCACCGAACTCCATTGTACTCAAGGGCTGAGTTTTCAGTTTGCAGCATTTGGTTCAGTGTTGAGCGCAGTCTGCCGAAGTTGAAGACCACACACGCCTTTCCATGCTTGCTGCCGTTCGCATAGTTTCGCCAGATATGGTTCGAATTCTCAATCGAGAAGCAGCAGGCATAAGTTCTGGCTCGCGATTGGTCGTAATAGTTCTCCGCTGAAAAATCCGGGCGTTTCAAAAACCTCGTGTCGGCGTTTCCCGGTTGGTCGAGGAGCACTTGCCGTCCGTCGTTTGGATCATCGTCATATGCGTCAACGCGATTGAAGTGAAGGTAGCTGCCCGAGATAGAGCGAAGCAGATTCTCCACTTTCATAATCTTGTAGAGCAAATGATCGTCCGAAGGGACGGTCAACATCGGCGCATGAGGTTCGACGCTACCCAACAGCGCTGCGTCCTGCTGTGAAGTGTTCTCTTTTTCCATGTCTTCACGCCTCATGATAGGCATGTTGAAGGGGTAAACCAACGGGCACTATCCCGCCACAGCACCTACGCGCAGCGGCACCCGCTTGCGCCCCCAGTCCCCCGCCGGGCCGTCGAACACGCCGGGAATCTCGGTGCCGCAGGCCTTGCAGTTGCCGACGTAGTTGCCTTCGGTGGTGATGTTGAATTCGGACAAGTCGTACCAGTCGCGTCCGATCAGCAGCTTGCCGCAGTTGTGGCAATATGTGCTCTGGTGCGCCTTGTCGTGGACATTGCCCGTATAGGCGTAACGGATGCCGTTCTTCATGGCGATCTCGCGCGCGCGGACCAGGGTTTCCGGCGGCGTCGGCGGTACGTCCATCATCTTCCAGTCGGGGTGGAAGGCGGTGAAGTGGACCGGCACGTCGGGGCCCAGGTTGCCGACGATCCACGTCGTCATGCGGTCCAGTTCGTCCTCGCTGTCGTTGCGGCCGGGGATCACCAGGTCCGTGATCTCGAGCCAGCAGTTCGTTTCGTGCTTGATGTACTTCAGGGTATCCAGCACGCGGTCCAGCTCGGCGGTGCACAGCTCCCTGTAGAATTCCGGGGTGAAGGCCTTCAGGTCGACGTTGGCGGCGTCCATGTGTTCGAAGAACTCGGGCCGCGCCTCTGGCGTGATGTAGCCCGCCGTGACGGCCACGTTCTTGATCCCCCGCTTGCGGCATTCCTTGGCCGTGTCGACGGCGTATTCCAGGAAGATGACCGGATCGTTGTAGGTATAGGCGACGGACCTGCAGCCGGACTTCACGGCGGCCTCGGCGATCATCTCGGGCGTGGCGACGCTCTGCAGCTTGTCGAACTCGCGCGACTTGGAGATGTCGTAGTTCTGGCAGAACTTGCAGGTCAGGTTGCAGCCCGCGGTGCCGAAGCTGAGGACCGGCGTGCCCGGATGGAAATGATTGAGCGGCTTCTTCTCGATGGGGTCGATGCAGAACCCGGACGAGCGGCCGTAGGTCGTCAGCACCACCTGATTGCCGTCGGAGGCGCGCACGAAGCAGAGCCCGCGCTGTCCGGGGCGAAGCTTGCAGAAGCGGGGGCAGACGTCGCACTGGATGCGGCCGTCGTCCAGCTTGTGCCAGTAGCGCCCGGGGAAGGCGCCGGAGAAATCCTCTTTGGGATGGCCGTGTTCGACCGTCATGATCGCACCTTCGATGCGCGGCGGCCCTCTTGGGATCGATCGGCCGCCGGACTATATTAGCGTATACGGGCAAATGCCGTCGTCATTGACCGGCATCAAACCGGCGCGCAGCGATTTCCCCACTTATATGGCCATGCGTGCCGGGCTTTGCCAGCAGGCCAATCAGTTCAGGACGAAGCGACAATGACCGTCATCCGACCCGCCGCCGTCGCCGGCGCCTTCTACCCGGACCGTCCGGGCGACCTTCAGGCCATGCTCGTCCGCTGTTGGGACGACGCCAGGATCACCGTCGGCCCCGTGCCCAAGGCGATCATCGCGCCGCACGCGGGCTACGTCTATTCCGGTGCCGTGGCCGCCAGCGCCTATGCCCGGGTGAAGCCGGCGCATGCGCGCATCAAGCGGGTGGTCCTGCTGGGTCCCTGCCACCGGGTCGCCGTCAACGGCCTGGCGCTGCCGGGGGCGGACGCCTTCGACACCCCCTTGGGGCCGATCCAGATCGACAAGGAGGCGGTGGCGCTCATCCGGGACCTGCCCCAAGTCCAGGTGTTCGACGCCACCCATGCCCAGGAACATTCGCTTGAGGTCCACCTGCCGTTCCTGAAGTCGGTGATCGACGACTTCAAGGTGCTGCCCCTGGTGGTCGGCCAGGCCTCGCCGAACGAGGTGGCGGAAGTGCTGGAGCGCCTGTGGGGCGGGCCGGAAACGCTGATCGTCGTGTCGTCGGACCTCAGCCACTATCTCGACTACGACAGTGCCCGCGAAATCGACACCCGCACCTGCCGGGCCATCGAGGCCCTGGCCCCCGAACGGATATCGACCCACGGCGCCTGCGGGCGGTTTCCCGTGGGCGGCCTGCTGCGCCTCGCCAAGGCCAGGGGCATGACCGTGGAGACCGTGGACCTGCGCAACTCCGGCGACACGGCGGGCCCGCGCGACCGGGTCGTCGGCTACGGCTCCTGGCTGTTCATCGAGCCGCCGAATTCCCACGCGTGGACCGATACGGACGAAGGCGAAACGGATTTCGCGGGCCACACCAAGGCCTTGCTGGACCGCCACGGCGAGGCGCTCATCCGTCTTGCCGCCGCGTCAATCGAACAGGGCCTGGAAACGGGGCAGCCCCTGATGCCCGACGTGGCGAAAGCGCCCACCGAGCTTTCCGCCACCGGCGCCTGTTTCGTCACGCTGAAGAAGAACGGCCAGTTGCGCGGCTGCATCGGCTCGCCCGAAGCGCACCGCCCGCTCATCGCCGACGCCGCCGCCAACGCCTTCGCCGCCGCCTTTCGCGATCCGCGATTCCCCAAGCTGGAAGCGGCGGAACTGCCCGAGGTTTCGCTGTCCATCTCGGTCCTCAGCCCGCAGGCCCCGATGACCTTCCACGACGAGGCCGACCTGCTGGCCCGCTTGCGGCCCGGCGTCGACGGACTGGTCATCGAGGACAACGGCAAACGGGCCCTGTTCCTGCCCGCGGTGTGGGAGCAGCTTCCCGACCGGCGGGCGTTCCTGCAGCACCTCAAGCGCAAGGCCGGCATGGCGGCGGACCATTGGTCGGCCGGGCTCAAGGCCCGGCGATTCGTCGCCGAGGAGGTCCGATCGGAAGACCTGCCCCCATCCGCGTCGCTGTGGCGCGCCCAGGCGTCGTAGCCCGAGCCGCCGTCGGTTGACTCCGGGCGGAGGCCGGGCGACAAACCGGAAACGGGGTTGCCGCCCTCCCGCAATCACGATCAGGCGCACCGCATATGCTGAACATCGGAATGGACCTGCTGACGCGGGTCGCAGACATCGCCAGGCGCGCCGGCGCCCGGATTCTGACCGTTTACGAGACGGATTTCGACGTCGAGACCAAGGGCGACGCGTCGCCGGTAACGCAGGCCGACCGCCTGGCCGAAGCTCTGATCACGGAGGCGATCCGCGGCGAGATCACTGCCGACCACCCCATCGTCGGTGAGGAAGCGGCCGAGGCCGAGGGCCTGATCCAGCCCGAGGCGCCCGTGTTCTGGCTGGTCGATCCGCTTGACGGCACCAAGGAGTTCGTCAAGCGCAACGGTGAGTTCACGGTAAACATCGCCCTGGTCGAGAACGGCGAGCCGGTCCTGGGCGTGGTCCACCTGCCGGTGCTGGACGAGACCTTCCTGGCCGCCGCCGGCCTGGGCGCCTTCAAGCGGACGGGCGACGGACCCCTGGTCCCCATATCCGCCCGCGTAGCCCCCGCCGCGGGCGTGACCGCCGTGGTCAGCCGGTCTCATGGGGCCGAGGAGGCGGATGCATTCCTCGCCCGCTACCGCGTCGCCGAACGCATCGGCGCCGGGAGTTCCCTCAAGTTCTGCCGCGTCGCCGAGGGCGCGGCCGACATCTATCCCCGCTTCGGCCGGACCATGGAATGGGACACGGCGGCGGGCCATGCGGTGGTGCGCTTCGCCGGCGGCCAGGTCGTCACGACGGACGGCCGGCCCCTGACCTACGGCAAGCCGGGGCTAGAAAATCCGCACTTCATCGTCACCGGCAAGGGGATCGGACGTGACGGATAGCGCCGCCGACGCCCGCATCGCCGACGCGGCGGACTCCACCGCCGTCGCCCGCGCGGCCAATATCCTGAAGGCCGGCGGTCTGGTCGCCTTTCCCACGGAAACGGTCTACGGCCTGGGCGCCGACGCCACCAACGACGCCGCGGTGGCGCGGGTCTTCGCGGTCAAGGGCCGCCCCGACTTCAACCCCCTGATCGTCCACGTGCCCGACGCCGAGGCCGCCGCCGGCCATGCCGAGATCACGGCCCTGGGGCGGCTGCTCATGGAGCGTTTCTGGCCGGGTCCGCTGACCCTGGTCCTGCCCCGGCGGGCGGACTGCCGCCTGTCGCGCCTGGTGTCGGCGGGGCTCGACACCGTCGCCATGCGCGCCCCCGACCATCCCGTGGGCCAGGCCCTTTTGAAGGAGAGCGGCCTGCCCATCGCCGCCCCCAGCGCCAACCGGTCGGGCCGCATGAGCCCGACCCGCGCCGTCCACGTCGCGGCCTCCCTGCCCGGCCCGGACCAGGGCGGACCGGCGATCATCCTGGACGGCGGCGCCTGCCCCGTGGGCGTGGAATCGACCGTGGTCGATGCGACCGGCGACCGGCCCGTCATCCTGCGCCCGGGCGGCCTGTCCAAGGAAGACATCGAACGCGTCGCGGGCCCGGTGGGCGAGGCCGGCACGGCCGGCGCCGAGGGACCGCGCTCCCCCGGCATGCTGCTGCGCCACTACGCGCCGGCCAAGCCGCTGCGCCTGAACGCGGCGGCGGCGGAACCCGGCGAGGCGCTGCTCGGCTTCGGCCCGGCCGCCCCCGGGAACGCCATGAACCTGAGTTCCGGCGGCGATACCACCGAAGCGGCGGCCAACCTGTTCACCATGCTGCACGATCTGGACGCGGGCCCCGCCCGCGCCATCGCCGTCATGCCCATTCCGGACAGCGGCCTCGGCCGCGCCATCAACGACCGCCTGACCCGCGCAGCACGGACCGAGGATGCGGACGCATGAAGGGCGACGACCTGGCCATCATCGTCATGGACCTGGAGTGGACCGCCTGGGACGGTTCGCGGCATCGTCATTGGTCGGGCCCCGGCGAGGAGATGGAGATCGTCCAGATCGGCGCGGTCAAGCTGGCGGATACCCCGGGGCTGGAGGAGCTGGCGGCCTTCGAAACCCTGGTCCGGCCGCGCATCAACCCACGCCTCGCCCCCTATTTCACGAACCTGACGGGGATAACCCAGGACCGCCTCGACCGCGAGGGCGTCGACTTGAAGGACGCGCTTTGCCAGTTCGCCGGATTCGTCGGCCCGGCAACCGACTTCCTGGGCTTCGGCGACGAGTTGTCCCATGTCAGGGTGAACTGCCAGCTCTACGGTATTGCCGATCCCGTCGCCCATTGCCGGTGCGACGACGTCCGCGGGCCGGTCATGGAGTTGCTGGGAATCCAACGGGTGCCGAACAGCTCGGACCTGCCCGCGCTGATGGGCTTCACGCCGCCCGGCGCCATGCACCAGGGCCTCGCCGACAGCCGCTGCGTCGCCGAGGCCCTGCGCCGCGCCCGCAAGGCGGGCCGGTTCTGATCTCCGTTATTCCGCGGGCTGAACTGACGGTTCCGCCTGGGTCAGGTGATCGCGCGACGGCAGGAAGAACACGACGAACGCTTCGAACGCCGCCAGCGCGGCCAGCACCAGGAACACCGTCTGGAACCCTCCCATGTTGGTGTGCAGCCAGCCCACCGTGGGCAGTGCCGCGGCCCCGACGCAGAGCCCGACCAGGTATTTGAGCGCGAATACCCGCGAGCGGAATTCCCTGTTGGTGAAGCGTGCGATGATGGTGTCGTGGATGGGGATGATGGAGAACACCACGAACATCATGGCGGCGGCCGCGCCCAGCATGCCGATGTGGTAGGCGAAGGCGACGAAGAACACGGCCGGCGCCTGGAACGCCACGGCTGTGACGTAGATGGGCTTCAGCCGGTACTTGTCCAGCATCATGCCCATCATGACCTGCGCGGACGAGGCGATGAGGAACACGGCGAAGGTCCACATGCCGACCTGCGACAGGTTGGAGGCAAGGTCGCCCAGGCGTTCGTCGAACACCTTGGGCAGGGCGTTGGTGGTCGCGTTGAAGATCAGCATGCCCGGCGCCGAGGCGATCAGCACCACGGCGATGGCGCGGCGCACCTCGGCGCGCGTGGCGCCGATGAACTTGTCCTTCTTGGCCAGGTGGTGCGGTTCAGGCGCGTTGCGCGAGAACACCATGTAGCAGACCCCCGTGACGATGGAGACCACACCGGGGATGATGAAGGCCGCGCGCCACGAGATAAGGTCGGTCAGCGTGCCGGCGACGATGGCGGCCATCGCCACGCCCAGGTTGCCGAACACGCCGTTGATGCCCAGTTCCTTGCCGAGTGCCCGGGCGTTCTCGGCCACCATGGCGATACCCACGGGATGGTAGATGGCGGCGAACACGCCGATCGCCAAAAGACCGGCCGCCACGGCGTAGGGTCCCGTGGCCAGGCCGGTCAGGATGGAGGCCGTGCCGATACCGATGAAGAACACCGTGAGCATGCCGTGCTTGGACCACTTGTCGCCCAGCCAACCGGCCGGGATGGAGCCTGCGCCGAAGGCGACGAAGCTTGCCGTCGACAACGCCAGCAGGAAACCGTAGGACCCCTGGAACGCGGGATCCCTGGCCATGGCGACGACCGCCGTGGCGTACAGCAGCATGAACAGGTGGTCGTACAGGTGCCCCAGGTTCAGGAACAGGAACTGGACACCCCGACGGTCGAAATAGTCCATTTGCGGTCGCGACCTCTGCAAGTGGGTAAGGCGGCCCCGTTCCCTCCTCGAACGCCTGGAACCGAGCCGTTCCATCTTTGTGCCTCAAAGGAGGATCGACAGTCTTGCGGCATTCTGTCAATTTATATCGTGAAACGGACAAACGAGGCCCCCCATGGACGGCCCGCAACGGCAACAGACCCACCAGGACAACGTCGACCGTGTGCAGGCCCTGCAGGACGTGCCGCGCCCCGTGGTCGCCGCCGCCACCGACTATCCGGCGGGCCAGGCGACGCGCTGGCATTCGCACCCGCGGGCGCAGCTCGTCTACGGCATTTCCGGCGTCATGGCCGTGACCACGGAAAGCGGCGTCTGGGTCGTGCCGCCGGAACGCGCGGTCTGGGTGCCCGGCGGCATGGCCCACCGGGTCGACTTCCCGACGGACGTGAAGATGCGCAGCCTGTGGGTGCGCGCCGATGCGGCCCAGACCCTGCCCAATGCGTGCTGCGTCGTCACCGTGTCGCCGCTGTTGCGCGAACTGATCCGCGCCGCCGTCGACCTGCCCGCCGAATACGACACGGGCGGCCCGGCCGGGCGGCTGATGGCGGTGATCCTCGACCAGCTCCGGGTCCTCGATCAGGCCCCCCTGCACCTGCCCTGGCCCGAGGATCCGCGCCTCAAGCGCATCGCCGAGAAACTGGCCGACGACCCGGCCCTCGATGCGGGGCTGGAGGACTGGGCCCGCACGGCGGGCGCCAGTGCGCGCACGCTGGCCCGCCTGTTCGTCAAGGAGACGGGCATGACCTTCGG
>PFFW01000045.1 GCA_002781745.1 Rhodospirillales bacterium CG15_BIG_FIL_POST_REV_8_21_14_020_66_15 | reverse complement strand
CTGATCCTGCCGACCGCCATGTGGGTGGAAAAGGAAGGGGCCTACGGCAACGCCGAACGGCGCACCCAGTTCTGGTACCAGCAGGTCAAGGCGCCGGGCGAGGCGCGCTCGGACCTGTGGCAGCTGGTCGAGTTCTCCAAGCGCTTCAGGGTCGAGGACGTTTGGCCGGATGCCTTGATCGCCAAGCAGCCGGAGTTGAAGGGCAGGACGCTTTATGACGTGCTGTTCAGGAACGGCAACGTCGACAGGTTTCCCGTGAGTCAGGCCAGCCTGGAGTTCGACAACGACGAATCCAGGCACTTCGGCTTCTACCTGCAGAAAGGCCTGTTCGAGGAATATGCGGAGTTCGGCCGCGGCCACGGCCACGACCTTGCCCCCTTCGACACCTACCACAAGGTGCGCGGGCTGCGCTGGCCCGTGGTCGACGGCAAGGAGACCAGGTGGCGCTACCGCGAGGGTCTGGATCCTTACGTGAAGCCGGGCAAGGGGATTGAGTTCTACGGCAAGCCCGACGGCCGCGCCTGGATTTTCGCCCTGCCCTACGAACCGCCGGCGGAAAGCCCGGACGACGAGTACGACATGTGGCTGACCACCGGCCGGGTGCTGGAACACTGGCATTCCGGATCCATGACCCAGCGCGTGCCGGAACTCTACAGTTCGTACCCCGACGCCAAGGTTTACATGCATCCCGACGACGCCGAAGCCAGAGGCCTTCGCCGCGGCGACGACGTGCGCGTCGTCTCGCGACGCGGCGAGATGCGCACCCGGGTGGAAACCCGCGGCCGCAACAATCCGCCCCGCGGTCTGGTGTTCGTGCCCTGGTTCGACGCCAGCCAGCTCATCAACAAGGTCACCCTCGACGCCACGGACCCCATTTCCAAGCAGACGGATTTCAAGAAATGCGCGATCAAGATCGTCAAGGCCTGAGCGCCGCGCTGGGCCTGGGCGCGGCCCTGGCAACGGCCCTGGCGGCGGGCGCGCTGCTTGCCGCCGAGGGCACGGCGACGCTCCGCAAGGCCGACATTCTGGAACAGCCGGCACCGCCGCACATGGCCCGCGTCGAGAACAAGGACCTGAAACGCGCCCGCAACTATCCAGAACAGCCACCGACCATTCCGCATCACATCCGCGACTATCAGATCGACCGCAACGTGAACAAGTGCCTGACCTGCCACAGCCGCACGGCGATCGAGCAATCCCAGGCGCCCATGGTCAGCGTCACCCACTTCATGGACCGCGACGGCCAGGTGCGCGCCGCCGTGTCGCCGCGGCGCTATTTCTGCCTGCAATGCCACGTGCCGCAAACCGATGCCCGGCCGCTCGTCGGCAACACGTTCAAGGACGTGGACGCCATCATCAGGGGCGGCAAGGGGGACTGATCCGTGGCGCTCCGCAAGCTTGCCGTTTCCCTGTGGAAGACGATCTCGCAGCCGGCACGGCACTTCTCCCTCGGCTTCCTGACGTTCGGCGGGTTCATCGCCGGGATCGTCTTTTGGGGTGGGTTCAACACGGCGCTGGAACTGACGAACACGGAAACCTTCTGCATCTCCTGTCATGAGATGCGCGACAACGTGTATGCGGAGCTGAAAACGACCATCCACTACACCAACCGGTCCGGTGTCCGCGCGACCTGCCCAGACTGCCATGTGCCGCACGAGTGGACCGACAAGATCGCGCGCAAGACGCAGGCGTCGAAGGAAGTCTGGGGCAAGATTTTCGGCACCATCTCGACGCGCGAAAAGTTCGTGGAGAAACGTCTGGAGCTTGCGCGGCACGAGTGGGCACGTCTCAAGGCCAACGACTCCCTGGAATGCCGCAACTGCCACAACTTCGCGTTCATGGACTTCACGGCGCAGAGCAAGCGCGCCGCCGACCATCACGCGCGTTTCCTCGCCAGCCGCGAGAAGACCTGCATCGACTGCCACAAGGGCATCGCCCACAGGTTGCCGAACATGGCCGGGGTCGCCAAGTAGCGCCGCCGCCCCCGGCACGCCCTTTTCCCCATTCCCGATCGGGCGCAGAATGACCCCTCCGCGCGCTGAGACCACGGAGGAACGATCGCCATGCCCCCATCGCATCCCGCACAGTCCGCCCTTGCGGAAATCATGGCGCCCGGCCGCGGCGCGGTCGTCACGGGTGCCGCCAGCGGCATCGGCCTGGCCGCCGTCCGCCGTTTCGCGGCGAACGGCATGCACGTCTGTCTGACCGACATGAACGACGCGGCCTTGGACCACGCCCACGAAGAAGTGCGCGCCGCCGCCCGGGGCGGGCGCGTCATGTCCGTCGTCACGGACGTTTCGGATCTGGCGGCCATGATGCGGTTGAAGGAACAGGTGTTGGACGCCTTCGGCGGGGTCGCCCTGGTGATGAACAACGCCGTCGAACGGCATTCGGGCGGCTGCCTGGACGGGCCCGGGAACTGGCGGCGCACGATCGACGTCGGCCTGTTCGGGGTGGTCAACGGCTGCCAGGCCTTCGCCCCCGCCATGATCGAGGCCGGGCGGCCCGCCATGATCGTCAACGTCGGCTCCAAGCAAGGCATCACCAATCCGCCGGGGCGGCCGCACTACAACGTCGCCAAGGCGGCGGTGAAGGCCTACACGGAACTGCTGCAGCACGAATTGCGGGGTCGGGAAGGCTGTTCCGTCACCGCCCATCTGCTGGTCCCCGGCATGACGACCACGGGGGGCCGCGAGCACCGGCCGGGCGCCTGGTGGCCGGACCAGGTGGTGGATTTCATGATCGCCGCCCTGGGCCGGGGCGACTTCTACATCCTGTGTCCCGACGACGAAGTGACGCCGGAAATGGACAGGAAACGCATCCTGTGGGCGGCCCGCGACATCACCGAGAACCGCCCGCCCCTGACCCGCTGGCATCCGGGCTACAAGGCCGCCTTCGACGCTTTCGAGCCCTGACCGCACCGATCGGTTCCGGGGCAGTTAAATTTTCGGCGATCGGGCTTGCTCTAATCCGCAAGGGCTCCGCACCACTGGAGCGGTCACGGCAACGCGGAGAAGGAAACCGGCACGCGGATATTTTTACCGTCCCGCATTCCCAAGATTGTTACCGTTAAAATAAATGATAATATTAATGCATAATTTTGTGGCACATTTTTTTGGAGATGGGAGATGAGACCCGCCCTATTACTAAGCGTTCTAACAATATCGTTGCTCATATTTTCTATACAAAAAGGAAATGCGCAAAGTCACTGTCAATCCTATTGGACCAGGGCCTACAAATGTTCTCAAGGGTGTGGCTCGTGTGACGGTGGCGGCGGCGCCAGAAACATTCCGCCGCCCCCCATTTCCAACCCGGTGCGCGACTACGGCAATCAGTTGAATGAAGTGATTGCCCGGATCTTGAGCGTCGCGCCCGATTTTCGGGTTTCCGGACTGAATTTTGATTCGCTTGCCGATCTGTCTGTCTCGGCGGACCGGACATTTGTTTCAGCGGCATACCGGCTTGACAGCCTGGTACAATCCAATCTGCGGGTCCGTAACGCCCTGAGCGACATCAACGCCACGATTCGTGCGTTGGGCCTGCGCGAGAAGGAACTTGAATCCGCGCTCGCCACGTCAAATTCAAACGAAGTCCGCGCCGCCAAGGAAAAATTGAAGACCGTGCAAGGCTGGGAGACCGCATGGGACGCCCGGACGAGGATCATGAATAGCATGACCGGTGAATTTCGCCGGCGCAGTGATGTCGCGGCGGAGAATATCGTTCGGTGGATTACCGTCGCGAGCCCGCCAGAAGCCCGTACACTACCGGCGAATCTTTTAGCCGGCCGCAAGAAAGCAGCCTTCGAGCCGAAACCGGTAATGCCGGCACCGGCAGCCGTCGTCCCCTCAAAACCGATAATTCCGGCCCAGGCCATTAGGATGCCGGCTTTTCGTGGAAACCCGCCGGGAAACCTCAACAACAAGATCGCAGCGATAGAGCAATTGATTCCGGCACTCGCCAAAGCCCGGGCCAATGCGGGCGATCTCGGTCGCGAGAAAGCCAGAAAGGGGTTGGCACTCGAGAATCTCCGCATCCGCGTTGACGCGTTGGAAAGTGCCGGGCGGTCGAAGTCGGCGCTGCTTACCGCCTTGGAAAGGCAGATAGAAAAGGCTGACGATGCTTGGTCCACCGCAGCGATGGATGGGCACCGGCAAGGCCGCAATCTCCTGAATGCCGCAATTGAGACCTATGTCCTGGAGACCTTTCTCAACGATGTCGTGAAGCCGAAGGTGACCGAGTTCATCCGCGACAATGGATATACTAGGCTGCTTGAGAATAGCGCCATCGGCGAGATGTACCGATCTGGTCAGTTCCTGTTCAATTCAACGAAGCAACGCTATCAGTCGCTCGAGCGGATGATCGACGTGGCGAAGCAGGCCAAGGACGTGGTCGACGATTTCAAAAGCTATGCGACGGCCGCCGCCGCCGCCAGCGCGTCGCCCAATAACGTCGCTGCCGCCAATCTCATACGCGAGCAAGAAGGTTTGTTGGATCGTCAGACTTGGTCCCTTATGGAGGCCGCGGTCGGCAAAACCGGACCCTTGGCCCAAGTTGCCAGAAAAATCCTTACGCGCTAACGCCGCCGATTCCCATTGAAAAGGTTCCGAATCGGACTCATATCAAGCGGATAATCCGGCGGCGAGACCGGACCAATCGTCTTTGGGAGGCACCTCATGAAAACGTTCATCGCGGTCGCGTTGGCGGCCGTTGCGTTGACCACCGCCGCTCAGGCAGCGTCGGTCACCGTCACAATCCATCGGACCGCGGAAACAGGCGTCGGCCCGATCCTCGGCACGGTCGAGTTCCAGGACACGGTGCGCGGACTTCGCATCGCACCTAACCTGTCAGGCCTGACGGAAGGCCAGCACGGCTTCCACGTGCATGAAAACCCCGATTGCGCCCACATGGAAAAGGACGGCAAGCACGTCCCCGGCCTGGCCGCGGGCGGCCATTACGACCCGGCCAAGACCGGCAGGCATCTGGGCCCCGACGGCGACGGACACCTGGGTGACCTGCCGGTGCTCTATGTCGACGCCGACGGTACGGCGACGCGGGAAAGCGTGGCGCCACGCCTGAAGACGTCCGACCTGGCCGGCCGCTCGATCATGATCCACGCGGGCGGCGACACCTATTCGGACTCGCCGGCGCCGCTGGGCGGCGGCGGGGCGCGCGCCGCCTGCGGCGTGGTGGTTTACTAAGACCCAGCTAACCCCGCCCGATCCAGGGCATCTTGGTCGCCTGAATGGTGAGGAACTGCACCGTCGTCTCCATGGGCAGGTTGGCCATGAAGACGACGGCCTCGCCGACGTGCTCGGCCGGCATGCGGGGCTCGGGCTTGCGCGTGCCGTCGGACTGCTTGACGCCCTCGACCATGCGTTCGGTCATGGGCGACACGGCGTTGCCGATATCGATCTGGCTGACCGCGATGTCGTACTTGCGGCCGTCCAGCGCCGCCGTCTTGGTCAGGCCGGTGACCGCATGCTTGGTCGCCGTGTAGGGGATCGAATCGGGCCGGGGCGCATGGGCCGAGATGGAGCCGTTGTTGATGATGCGCCCGCCCCTGGGAGTCTGCGCCTTCATCACGCGGAAGGCTTCCTGGATGCACAGGAACACGCCCGTCAGGTTGACGTCGACGACGCGCTGCCAGTCCTTGAACTCCAGGTCCTCGAGGGGAATGCCCGGCGCGTTGGCGCCCGCGTTGTTGAAGATGACGTCGAGCCGCCCGAAGGCGTCGACGGTCGCCTTGAACAGGGACTTGACCTGGTCCGGGTCGGTCACGTCCGTGGGCCGGACCAGGGCCCGCCCGGCGGCATCGCCCGCGAGATCCCGCGTTTCCCCCAGCATGTCGGCGCGGCGCCCGGCCAGGGCCACCGAGTAGCCGTCGGCCAGAAGCGCCAACGCAGCGGCCCGGCCGACGCCGGTGCCGGCCCCGGTGACGATGGCGATCTTGGACGCGGGGGTGGGTGATTGCGGGCTCATGGAATGCCTCCTTGCTACATATCAATTTTTCGGATGTGATAGATTTATAGTCTACCGCCCGCCGACGAACAGGGAGTTTAGATGCCATGGCCTACACGCTTGACGCCCTTGCCAGCGACATGAAGAAGGTTCTGTCGCAGGGGCAGACGCCTGCACAGTTGGAACAGACCCGCCAACTGGTCGAGAAGGCGTTGCAGGATGCCGAGTTCGTCAAGACCAACCTGGGCGACGACGCCGAGGGCGAGCGCAACATCGTCTACGAGGACCCGGACCTGGGCTTCTGCATCCTGACCCACGTGTACAAGGGCGCCAAGACCGGAAACCCCCACGACCACGGCCCGTCCTGGGCGATCTATGGCCAGGCCTACGGCGAGACCCGGATGACCGAATACGACATCGTCGAGCCGCCCCAGGGCGACAAGCCCGGCAAGGTCAAGGAACGCGAGACCTACAAGATGGTGCCGGGCGACGCCCGCGTGTATCAGGTCGGCGACGTCCACTGCCCGCACCGCGACGGCGAAACCCGCCTGATCCGCATCGAGGGCATGAACATGAACGGCGTCAAGCGCACGCCGCTGGTGCCCGCCTGACGCTTCCGGTCCGGCCGGGCGGCAGTCAGCGGTCGCTCGACTGGATTCCCTGCAGCTTCTGGAGGCTGTCGGACGTAAGCTGCAGCGACACGTTGCCGACGTCCGAGCGGATGATCAGATCGACGAACCACACCCCCGGCGTCAATTCCTGTGGCGTTCCGATGTCGATACCGACCACATCCTCGATGTCGATGGAGAGATTTTTGTTGTCGTGAAAGGAGATGCTGGCAACGGTCTTCTTCGCGTCGTCACGTATCATGGGCGTTTCCTCGGCTCGCGGCAGGCGGTAAAGGGGTCGGAGCGTTCCGACCAGCGCCAGCTTGCCCGCCCCGTCCGCCCGCCGCAACCCGGCATTGGCGTAAAAATTACGCGGTCAGCCGAGAACCGCCTGCGCCCCCAGCCCCGCCAGCAGCGATCCCGTCAGGCCCAGCACGATGTACCAGGCGAAGGTTTCGCGCTTGACCAGGGCCCACACGGCCATGGCGGCGGGAATCGAGGTGACGCCGCCGGCGATCATGAAGGCCATCGCCGGCCCCGGCGCCATGCCCAGGTCCATCAAGCCGTCGACGGTCGGGATCGCGGCGAAGCCGTTCAGGTAGGCAGGCACGCCGACCGCGACGGCGGCCGGAATGGTCCACCATTCGCCGCCGCCGAGGAAGCGGCCCACCTGATCGGCCGGGATGTAGGCGACCATCAGGCTTTCGATAAGGAAGGCGAGGGTCAGCCATTTGAACAGGAACCAGCCCGTCACCCAGCTTTCGCCCCGGAACAGGGCCAGGCGCTCGGGGTCGCGCCAGAAGCCCCATTCCACGGGCGCCCCCTCCAGCACCTTGCGGCGGGCGGCGCAGCAGGTCGTGACGGCGCCTTTCAGGGGATCGGCGAAAGCGCCGCGATTGACGAGCGCATGCGTGCCGTAACCCGCTCCCAGCCCCATGGCAACGGCGGCGGCGGCCTTGAACACCGTGAACGGCAGGCCGAATACGGCCGCCATCAAAAGGAATATCTGCGGATCCATGAGGGGCGAAGCGATCCAGAACGCCATGACCGGCGCCAATGGCACCCCGGCGCCCAGAAGCCCGGCGATGATCGGCACCACGCCGCAGGAGCAGAAGGGCGAGAAGGCGCCGAACAGGGCGGCCAGGAAGACCGCCGTCATGGGGCGGCTGTCGAAGGCGCGGGCGATCTGGCGGTCCAGGCCGGTGCCCTTGGTCCAGGCGGCGGCCAGCACGGACAACAGAAAGAAGGGTGCGATGAAGGCGTAGGCATTGGCGACGAACAGGACGCTGGTTCCGGCCTGATCCCGGCTGAACGCGGCCAGCACGGCAAGGACGCCCAACGTGACCACCAGCACCCGATCGATCCGTTTCAGGCGGTCGAGGATGCCGGGCCGTTCGGCGGACGTCTGCAGGGGGGGCGTCAGGATGGTTTCGCTCATGGCGGATGCCTTTCGGTCAGGAAGCTGCGGTCTTGGCCGCCGCGACGCCGCAGGTCGCGGTTGCCGTGACGCCCGTGCAGCATTCGTCGGCCAGGAAGCCGATCAGGGCGTGCATGGCGGGGAAGTTGGCGCGGCAGCGCAGCGTGCGGCCCTCGCGCGACTGCTCGACCAGGCCGGCCCATACAAGGCGCGAGATGTGGTGGGACAAGGTCGAGCCGGGGATGTCCAGATGCTCCTGGATTTCGCCCACGGCCAAGCCCTCCTCCCCCGCCTTGACCAGCAGGCGGAAAGCCCGAAGGCGGTGGGAATTGCCCAGTTCGGCAAGCTGTCTGGCGGCCTGTTCCGTATCCATGCGCGCAGTATAGGGGCCGGGCCGCCGATTTACAACGATATTTCTAGAATTATAGAATTGTTTATCGACCGGCCCCTCACGCCGCCGTGGCGCGCTTCTTCAGGAACGGGCGGTCGCCGCCCGCCGTGGTGCGGTGCATGCGCCGCGGCATCGATTCGTCGTAGTCGCGCACGGCGTAATGCATGGTCGCCCGGTTGTCCCACATCACCAGGTCGCCCGCCTGCCAGCGGTGGCGATAGACGTTTTCCGGCCGCGTCGCGTGGTCCATCAGGAAGGCCAGGAGCGGGCGGCTCTCCTCCACGGTCATGTCGGCGAACTGTGTGGTGAAGAAGGTGTTGACGTAAAGGGCGTCGCGCCCCGTCTCCGGATGCGTGCGCACCACGGGATGGCGGTAGGACGCCAGGCCCGCGGGAATCTGCGGCGAGTCCGTATCGGGCTCGGCCAGATTGCGGCGCCGGATGGCGTCGGGCGAATGCAGGGCGTCGAGCCCGCGCAGGGTTTCCTGCAATGCGGGCGACAGGGTATCAAAGGCCCGGTACATGTTGCAGAACATCGTGTCGCCGCGGCCTTCCGGGACGATCCGCGCATGCAGGAACGACAGCGCCGGCGGCCGTTCCGAGGCCGAGATGTCGGAATGCCAGAAATCGTTGCGGGCCCCCCGGCGGCCCGGCTTGGTCTCCAGCACGATGACTTCGGGGTGCTTGTCGTCGACACCTTCGCGGGAGCCGTATGGATGCGGCTCGACGGGTCCGAAGCGCTGGGAAAACCGGCTCTGCGCCTCGGGCGTCAGGTCCTGGCCCGGGAACGTCAGCACCAGATGGTCGTGCAGGGCCTGGACGATGGCGGAAAAGGTTTCGTTGTCCGGATCCCCGGACAGGTCGACGCCCGTGACGCGCGCCCCCAGGGCGCCGTTCAAGGGCTGGACATCGATCGGTTGCTTACGGCTCATTCAACAGCCTCCCCTGTGTGAACCTTGCCGGCGCGTTCGGTATGGGCCGGTTGATTTCCGCCCGGCGCAGATCCAGGCGACGGCGTCATTCTTACCCCTTGCCGGTGCGTAGTCCAGGTCCACGGGACACGGATGAGAAAACCCAATCGGTCCATGACGCTTCTTCGTTTGCGCGGACACAACCGCAAGGATAGGCTTTCGGCCATGGTCACGCTTCACGATTTTCTGCCCTCGGGCAACGGGTACAAGTGCCGGCTGCTGCTGCGCTTTCTCGGCGCCCCCTTCACCCTGAAGGAATACGACATCCTGAAGGGCGAAACCCGCACGCCAGAATTCCTGGACAGGCTGAACGCCAACGGCCGCATCCCGGTGCTGGAACTGGAGGACGGGCGCTGCCTGTCGGAATCGGGGGCGATCCTCAACTATTTGGGAGCGGGCACGCCGTTCCTGCCGGACGACGACTGGACCCGCGCCAAGGTCCTGCAATGGATGTTCTTCGAACAGTACACGCTGGAGCCCTCCGTCGCCGTGCGCCGCTTCTGGCTGACCGAGCAGACGGAGCCGCTGAGCGAAATCCAGCAGGCGCAATTGCCCGCGAAGCTGGACCAGGGACACGCCGCGCTCGGCGTTCTGGAGCGGGGCCTGGCCGCCGGCCCCTGGCTGGTGGGCGACGGGCCGACCATCGCCGACATCGCCCTTTACGGTTATACCCACGTGGCGCCCGAGGGCGGGTACGACCTTGACGCCTATCCCAACGTCACCGGCTGGATCGGCCGGTTCCGCGAGATTCCGGGATACGTGCCGATCACGCGGCGCGATTTCGCCTGACCGCTCTCGGCCCGGGTCGCCGCCGCGTAGCCGCGTATATGACGCGGCTTTTTTGCGTTATACTGGGTGAAAACCGCCTCCGTGGAAGTCCCGAGGAAGACCCCTTGGGCGAACCCGACGGAACGGAAAGACGGGAGACGCATCCATGAACGTGAAGCATATCCTTGAGAGGAAGGGCAGTGCCGTCACCACCATCAAGCCCGGCGCCACCATCGCCGAGGCCGCGCGCATGCTGACCGAGGCGCGGATCGGCGCCGTCGTCGTCTCGGAGGACGGCGCGACCATCAACGGCATCCTGTCGGAACGCGACATCGTGCGCGTCATCGGCACGGACGGACCGAGTGCCCTGACCCGCCCTGTAACCACGGCCATGACCGCCAACGTCATTACCTGCAAGCCGGACGACCGCATCAACATCCTGATGGGCATGATGACCCAGCGCCGCATCCGCCACCTTCCCGTGGCCGAGAACGGCAGGATGACGGGGCTGATCTCCATCGGCGACGTGGTCAAGGAACGCATGGACGAGATCGAGGCCGACGCCACCGCAATGCGCGACTACATCACGGGCATGACCGCCTGACCGCCCTTCCGGCTACAAGGACCCGCGGAAATCCATGACCACCGAGACGACGCCGGGGCCCAGCCTTGTGCTCTATCACGCCTGGGCCTCATCGGCGTCGCGCAAGGTGCGCATGTGCCTTGCCGAAAAGGGCCTGCCCTTCGAGGCCAGGGTCGTCGACCTCAACAGGTTCGAACACCATCAGGACTGGTACAAGAAACTGAACCCGTCGGGCATCGTCCCGGCCCTGATGGTCGACGGCCGGCCGCTGGTGGAAAGCAACTTCATCAACGAATTCCTGGACGAGGCCTGGCCGGAGCCGCCGCTGATGCCGGCGGACCCGATGCTGCGCCACGATGCGCGCCTGTGGGGCAAGTACATCGACGACACCTGCCTGCCGGCGATCCAGAAGCACAACTGGATGCACCACTTTCACCCCATGGCCCGTGAATGGTCCGACGAGGAGTTGGAACGCAGGCTCGCCGCCATCCCGACGGCGAACCGCCGCCACGTGTGGTACCGCATGGCACGCGATCCCTATACGGCCGAGGAACTGGAGGCGGCGCTCGACATCCTGCGCGACATGATGGACCGCATCGAGGCGCGGGTCGCGGCGACCGGCTGGATCACCGGCGACGCCTATTCGCTGGCCGACATCGCCGCCACCCCCTACGTCATCCGCACCGAGGAACTGGCGCCCGAGGAGGTCTCGCCGGAGAAGCGCCCGGCGGCGGCTGGTTGGTGGTCCGGCATCAAGGCGCGGCCCGCCTACAAGGCGGCGCATATGGAGCCCTTCAACGAACAATGCTGGTCGGGGTGGACGCCGCCCGCTTAGGCAGACACTTTTCCTGACGGGTCAATTCCAAAGACGGCGAATTGACGCACAACCGCGCACCCGTTGGTTCGGGCCGAATGGACAGCCTCCTGAGACTTCACATCCAGGCGGCCCCGAACCGGGTTTGATATAGATCAAACCGCCCTGTCCGGAATTGTGCAGAATATCCTCGCCTCCACGGCTGATCGGCCTCGCAATCGGCCGAACGAACGAGCGTGACGAAATTCGGAACCGGCCGGCGCGAGGAATCCTGCCGACCGCGGATGATGACGAGGGTTTTTCCCATAATGGCTTCCGGTCTCTTTCCGCGCCGCCGCCCCATGTCGGCGCCCATTGCTGATTCCGCCCGACCGCACCTACTCAATCGATTGCTCTCGAAGAAAGAGGTTTGACCATGACCTATCCTCCCGTGCCCGAGGTTGCGGAAATCGCCGCCCATTTCAAAAGCGCCTTGACGGCGGCGATCCGCAAGGACGAGCCTTACACCCATTGGCTGTTGTCCCGAGTGCTGCCGGTCGACGTCTGCACCGGCATCCTCGTATTGCCGATCGCGCCGCCGCTCATCGACGACTGCGGCGGGGTCCGCGACCGGCACAACGACAAACGGTGCTTCTTCACCCCGACACTGCGCGAACAGTTCCCCGCCTGCCAGGCCTTCGCCGAGGCGCTGCAACGCCCCGACGTCGCGCGTCGACTCGCCGAGACCTGCGGGATCGAGGTCGAGGGCGGCTACCTTCGCATGGAATATATCCAGGACACCGATGGGGCATGGCTGGAGCCGCATCGCGACATCCGGGAGAAACTGTTCTCCATGGTGGTTTATCTGTGCACCGGACCGGAAGCGAAGGACTGGGGCACCGACATCTACGACGCGGACCGGAAGTGGATCGGACGGAGTTCCGCCGAATTCGACTCGGCCGTGATCTTCGTTCCGGGCGAGAACACCTGGCACGGCTTCGATAAACGACCGATCCATGGGGTCCGGCGGCTTCTGGAAATCAACTATGTCCGCCCGGTCTGGCGCGACCGCGACCAGCTTACCTTTCCCGACCGTCCGATCACCGTGGGCTGACGGGAGGAATCATCAAGATGGAAGGCGCCGCGAAAACATCCGTCGAAAGGCGTTCCCGGGCGGCAAGCTTCGCGCCCCGCCACGCGGCCTGGACCGAAGACGGCGTGACCGCCCGGTGGTTCCAGGGCGCCAACGGCGGGCGCGAATATTACATCTCTGTCCAGGTTCCGGAAATAAGCGGCCTTGAGGGGCAGATATCCCGGCTCGTCGACCGTTACGGCGCGGCATGTGAGACGCTTGGCCTGACGCCCGAGACCGCGGTCTTTCGCCGCGTCTTTCTGAGCGACGTGATGAACCAGATCGACGCTGTGCGCGACAGCGCGCTGTTGGCGGAAACCGGCGACACCCCGGTCGCCGTTTCGATCGTCCAGCAAGCGCCGTCGTCAGGCGCCAAGATCGCCCTCCTGGCCTATCACGTGGAAGGCCCCGACCGGATTGTCAAACGGCGCCTGAGCCGGAACCACGTGGTCGTTGAAAAAAGCGGGCTGCGCCACCTTTGGAGCACGCGGCTGTGTTCCAGCGCGGGAGAAAAATTCCTTCCGGCCGGCGACCAGACCGAGGAGGTTTTCGAAAATCTTTCCCAGGCCATTTCCGGCCAGAACGGGACTCTCCGCGAAAACTGCGTGCGAACATGGGTTTACGTCAAAGGCATCGACACCTTCTATCAGGACATGGTGGACAGCCGCCGCAACCTGTTCGCCCGCCACGGCATGACCAGGGACACCCACTATATCGCCAGTACCGGGATCGAAGGCGCCTGCGCCCATCGCTACGACCTCGTCGCCATGGACGCCTACTCCGTTCTCGGCCTGGGGCCCGATCAGGTTTCCTACCTCAACGACTTCGACAAGCTCTGCCCGACCATCGACTACAACGTGACCTTTGAACGCGGCACACGGGTCGCCTATGCCGACCGCGCCCACAATTTCATCTCCGGCACCGCCAGCATCGACAACCAAGGGCGGGTCGTCCATTGCGGCGACGTCATGGCGCAACTCGACCGGGCGCTCGTCAATATCGACGGCCTGCTGCGCTCGGGTTCGTCACGGATCGAGGACATGATGCACATGACCGTCTATCTGCGCGACCCGGCGGATCATGCCGCCGTCGACGGGTACATGAAAAAACGGTTTCCCGACGTGCCCGTGGTCATCGTCCAGGGTCCCGTGTGCCGCCCGGAATGGCTGATCGAGATCGAAGGCATCGCGATCGCCGCCAACGACGCGGCGCATCTTCCCGAATTCTGAGCCGGCCTGGAAAAAGGACGCCCTACCCCTTCGGCTTCAGGTCGAGGGACGCCGAGTTGATGCAGTAGCGCAGCCCCGTGGGCTCGGGCCCGTCGGGGAACACGTGGCCCAGGTGGGCGTCGCATTTGGTGCACACGACCTCGACCCGGCGCATGAGGAAGCTGATATCCTCGCGCTCCTCGACCGCGCCGGGGCTGACGGGCTGGTAATAGCTGGGCCAGCCGGTGCCCGAATCGAACTTGGTGTCGGACGGGAACAGCGGCGCCCCGCAGCAGACGCAGACGTAGGTGCCCGCCTCCTTGCAGTCGTGGTACTTGCCGGTGAAGGCGCGCTCGGTCCCCGCCTTGCGGGCGATCTTGTACTGCTCGGGCGTCAGTTGCCGGCGCCATTCGGCGTCGGATTTCGTGATCTTGCCGGTCATCGTCCGTTTCCACCAGTTGAGGAACATGCCGGATCATATAGGAGGGCGCGGGCCCGTGACGAGGGGGCCTCGCCGAAACGTGACCGTAGTCAGCCGTCCCCGCCCTTCTCCGCCGCCTTCACATAACCATCGCGGGTCTGCGGCAGCTTGCGGCCCAAAATCTTGGACGCCACCACGTTGCGCAGGATTTGCGCCGTGCCGCCGCCGATGGTGAACATGCGGGCATCGCGGACCATGCGCTCCAGGGGCAGGTTCCTCGAATAGCCCATGGCGCCGAACACCTGGAGGGCGTCGGACGTCACCTTGATGGCCATTTCCGAGGTGAAGATCTTGGCCTGGGCCGCCAGCGTCATGTCGGGGAAACCCGTCGGGTCCGTCTCGGCGCTGGCGGCGGCGCGGTAGATCAGGGTCTGCGCGGCCGCGATCTGGGTCGACATGTCGACCAGCATCCATTGCAGGCCCTGGAATTCGGCGATCGGGCGGCCGAACTGCTCGCGCTCCTGGGCGTACGCCAGGGCCCGCTGATAGGCCCCCTGGGCGATGCCCAACGCCACCGTGCCGGCCCCCACGCGCTGCGAGTTGTAGGCCGTCATGAGGCCCGCGAAACCGCGGCGGATGCCCTGGGGCGGGATCAGGGCCATGCTTTCCAGCACCTCCAGGTCGCGGAAATGGACCTGGCATTCCGGGATGCCGCGCAGGCCCATGGCGGGCTCCCGCGCGCCGATGACCAAGCCCGGATGCGCGTTGCGGATGGCGAGGAAGCCGCCGATGCCCTTTTCCTCGTTGCCTTCGAACACGCGGGCGAAGATCAGGTGAATCTTGGACACGCCGCCGCCGGTGATCCAGTGCTTTGTGCCGTTGATGACGTAGGTGTCGCCCTTCTTGTCGGCGCGGGTCGTCATCTCGCCGGCGGCGCTGCCCGCCCCCGGCTCGGTGATGCAGATGGCGGGCTTGTCGCCGGCCAGGACATGCGCGGCACAGAGCTTCTTCTGTTCCTCGGAGCCATACTTCATGACCGCCGAGATGGCGCCCATATTGGCCTCGACGACGATGCGCCCGGTGACGCCGCAATGCTTGGCCATCTCCTCGACCACCAGCACCGCGTCCAGAAACGTGCGCCCCTGCCCGCCGTAGGCCTTGGGAATGGTCATGCCCATGAAGCCGGCATCCTTCAGGAGCGCGACATTGTCCCAGGGATATTCCTCCGAGCGGTCGACCTCGGCGGCGCGTTCCTTCACGGCGCCCTCGGCCAGTTCGCGGGCCCTGTCCCTGAGTTCCTTCTGGTCGCCGGTCAGATCGAACATGGCTTGGGACTCCTCTTGGATCAGATCAGCCCGTCTTCGCGCAAGCGTGCGCGTTCCGCGTCATCCATGTCCAGCAGTTCGAACAGCACCTCGTCCGTGTGCTGACCCAGGGTCGGCGGCGGGCGGCGGTAGCTGACGGGCGTTTCCGACAGCTTGATGGGGTTGCCCAGAAGCGCGACCTTGCCGTCCTTGGCGAGCGGCTGGTCCATCTCGATCTTCATCTCGCGGTGGCGTATCTGCGGATCGGCGAAGGTCTGTTCCAGATTGTAGACCGGGGCCGCCGGCACGTTGCGCTGCTCCAGACCCTCGATCCATTCCCGGGTCGTCTTGTTCGGCGTGACCTGTTCCAGCCTGGCGACCAGTTCGTCGCGGTTGGCCAGGCGCTTGGGATTGGTCGCGTAGCGCGGGTCCGTCGCCAGTTCGGGCACGCCCGCGAAGGCGCAGAACCGCGCATACTGGCCGTCGTTGCCGGCGGCCAGGTAGAAATAGCCGTCGGCCGAGGGAAACACCTGATAGGGCACGATGTTGGCGTGCTGGTTGCCGCGCCGCTTGGGCAGGTTGCCCGACGTGAAATAATTAAGCGCCTCGTTGGACATCCAGGCGACGGTGGTATCCAGGAGGCCCAGGTCGATCATCTGGCCCTCCCCCGTCCGGTCGCGGTGGCGCAGTGCGGCCAGGATGGCGGTCGAGGCATACATGCCGCACATGATGTCGGAGATGCCGACGCCGACCCGCACGGGCTCGCCATCGGGAGCGCCGGTGACGCTCATCACCCCGCCCATGGCCTGGGCCAGCGCGTCGTAGCCGGGGCGGTCCTTGTAGGGGCCGGTCTGCCCGAAGCCGGTGATGGCGCAGTAGACCAGGCCCGGGAACTCGTCCTTCAGGTCGGCGTAACCCAGGCCGAACTTCTCCAGCCCGCCGACCTTCAGATTGTGCGCCAGCACGTCGCAATGTTTCAGAAGCCGCTTGAGGAGCGCCACGCCCTCGGGCCGCGAGAAATCGACCGTGACCGAGCGCTTGTTGCGGTTGACGCAGAGGTAATAGGCGCTTTCCTTCATCTCGCCGCCGTCCGCGGCCTTGAGGAAGGGCGGACCCCATTGCCGCGTGTCGTCGCCGACGCCGGGACGTTCGATCTTGATCACGTCGGCGCCCAGGTCGCCCAACAGCTGGGCGCAGGTCGGCCCCGCCAGGATGCGGGTCATGTCGAGGATGCGAATGCCGGCCAGGGGACCGGCGGGTCGGGAAGAGGATGTGGTCATGGATGGTTCCGTGGGGGTGCGGGGCATACAGGATGAGGCATCATGCTACACCGCCCGCCCGGCAAGGCAAGGGTCAGCGGCGGCGCAAGGCCCGGGCGGCCCGCCGCCGTAAGGCTCAACCCTGGTCGAGCAGTTCCGTATGGGCCGGCTTGCCCTGCACGCCCTTGTACAGCACCCCCTGGCGCAGCTTCATGATGCGCCGGTGTTCGGCCAGGGCCGCTTCGTCCATGTCCGCCTCGGGCGGCGTTTCGTGGATGAAGTTGCCGCAGGTGTCCTCGCCGCGCACCAGCCAGGCGCTGTCCCTGTCGGCATGGATCTGCGACACGTGCGGCGCGATGAAGCGGATCGCCAGGCCGATGCGCCGGTCGTCGGTGGTGTTGGGTTTGGAGGCATGGGCGATCATCACGTGGTGCAGCGACATCTGCCCGGGATTGAGCGGCATCGCCACGGCCTCGTCCTCGTCGACCTCGACCGCCAGTTCCTGGCCGCGGGTCAACAGGTTGTGCTTGTCCAGGGTGTCGCGGTGCTCTTTCTGTTCCCACCTGTGGCTGCCGGGGATGACCTTCATGCAGCCCGATTCCAGGGTGGCGGGCGACAGGGCGATCCAGGCGGTCACCACGTCGGGTTTCGACAGGCCCCAATAGGTCGCGTCCTGATGCCAGGACACGAAGCCGGGATCACGCGCGTCCTTGACGAACAGCGAGGTCCCCCAGACCAGCAGGTTGGGGCCGAGAACGTCCTCCACCGCGTCCAGCACCTTGGGGTGCGAGCACAGTTCCTTCACCCAGGTCTGCAGCAGGTAGAGCTTCTGCCCCTTGGACAGTTCGTACCAGCCGCCGTTGGTCGCCTCGTATTCCTCGAACCGGGTGCGGTAGTGGCGTGCTTCTTCCGGTGACAGGATGTCGACCGGCGCGACGAAGCCGTTCTCGCGGTAACCGGCGGCCTGCGCTTCCGACAAGATCTTGGGCATGGAGCCTCCCGATAACTGAACGTTTTGTTGAACGTCTCGTTCGCTGCTTTGGCAATCTTAACGGAGGCGCTCCTGGAGCGCCAATCCGGACGAAAGTAGAGCGCGCGCGATCCCGGGCGCGCAAACGAGATTTGCTCACCGGTCGTTCAAGGAATGCTCAATGAAGCCCCCGGCGGGGTTACGCCGCGGTGACGAAATCACCGTCGTCCAGGGCGGCGCCGTCCGTGCCCGTCAGCTCAATCTCCATGTCCACCTGGGCGTCGCCGTCGGCGTCGATCTCCAGGATCTTGGTGGCGTCGTTGAACCTGGCCTGGGTGCTGCCGGCACCGTCGAAATCGGCCGTCTCGCCACCCAGGAAGGCGAAGTCGCCCACCGCAAAGGCGGAGAAGTCGAGAACGTCCACGGCGTCGCCGGCGCCACCGGCGTCGAAATCGTCGATCACGTCGCGCAAGGCCGCTCCGACGCCCGATTCTTCGTCCGCGCGATAGATGAACACGTCGCGGCCGCCGCCGCCGATCAGGCTGTCCGCGCCCAGGCCGCCGGTGATCGCATCGTCGCCGTCGCCCGTCTCGACGATGTCGTCGCCGGCACCCGCGTCGATCGCGTTGTCGCCGCCGAAGGCCCAGATGTCGTCGTCCCCGGCGCCGCCGATCACCACGGCTCCGCCATCATCCAGGGTCACGAAGTCGTCGCCGTCCCCGGCGTCGATAAAGTTCTCGCCCCAGCCGGTTTCGATGTCGTCGTCACCGGCACCGCCGCGGATTTCATTGTCGCCATCGCCCACGAAGATGATGTCGTCGTCTTCGCCGTCGCCGCCTTCAACCTCGTTGTCGCCGTCGCCCAGGTCGACCCGGTCGTTGCCGAGGCCCGCATAGACGCGGTTGTCGCCGTCGCCCGCGGCAAGGTCGTCGTCCCCGGCTCCGCCCGTCAGGTCGTTGTCGCCGTCTCCGGCCTCGACCACATCGCCGCCGTCGCCGCCGTCGACCGTGTTGTCGCCGTCACCCAGGAACACCTGGTCGGCCCCTGCCCCGGCCAGTACCGTGTTGGCGCCGTTGCCGCCGCGCAGGATGTCGTCGCCGTCGCCGCCGTCCAGCAAGTTGTCGCCGGCAAGACCGTCGATCACGTCCGCGCCCGACGACCCGGCCAGCAGGTCATCGCCCTGGGTCGCCGTATCGGGCACGTCCTCGACGTTGACGACGACGGTTTCCGTGCGGCTCAAGCCGCCCGCGTCGGTTGCCGTGACCTCGACGGAAACTGCCGGCGCCGCCTCGAAATCCAGGGCCACGCCATCCTTCAGCTTCAATACGTTGCCGGCAATCTCGAAGCGCGCGTCGCTGACCGTCAGGACATGGGTGTCGCCCGCGTCGGGGTCGACGACGCTGAGCGCGCCGACGACCCAGCCCTTCTCGTTTTCGCGCACGGGCGCGCCGTCGAGCGCAATCTCCGTCGGTGCCTGGTTCGGGGGCGGCGCTTCGGGATCGATCTCGACCCCGTCGACGACGACCTTCAGGTGCTCGAACTCCCTGGCCTTCAGGCCGAAGGCGGTGAAGGCGAACCACTTGCCGTCGGCAATGCCGCGCCGGTTGGTATGGTCGGCGATGAAATCGAGATAGTCGCGCACGTCCTGCTGCACGTCGGCGCGCGCCCATTCGGCCCCGGTCAGTTCCAGGCGCAGGATATCGGTGTCCTTGCCGCCCTCGTAGACGTCGCGGCTTCCGGCGTTGTCGGTCATCACGTAGACGGCCGTGTCGTCTCCCTTGCCGCCTTCGACATGGTCGCTGCCGCTGCCGCCCCGCAGCCAGTCGTCGCCCTTGCCACCGTCCAGAAAGTCCCTGCCCGATCCGCCGTAAAGGGCATCGTCGCCACGCCCACCGAAGACCACGTCGTTGCCGCCCGCGCCGTCCAGGACGTCGTCGCCGGCGCGGCCGAAGATGCGGTCGCGCCCGTCTCTGCCCGCGATCACGTCGTCGCCGCGCCCGCCGATTTCATAGGCGGCGGGCGTGAACTTGGAGAAACACCAGGAGATCAATTTCTTCAGGAACATGGTCGGGACGCTCGTCATGCTGTCGTGATGCGCAGCGCCGGGAGCGGCGGCGGCGGTCGGAGACTTTCCCGCGATGCACGGTTTTTACGGCGCGGCGGCACGATATTGCGCGGGAACCTAGCAGTTCCACCTGACAGCAAGGTGACGGGTATCAAATTCGACCAAACGCCGAAAGGCCCCCGGCGGGGAGACCGGGGGCCTTGGCGGAGTGACCTTTGACAGGTCGTTGGGACGAGGCCCGGCGGCTGGGGGAAGGTTGGGGAGTTGGGGAGCGACCGCCGGGCCTCTCTGCGGGGTATTAGGGCAAACGTAATGGGAAGGCTTAGCCGAAAGCGAAAGAGGCGATGATGGCGGTCGCCACCGCGAAGCCGAGCACAACGCCGGTCACGGTGAGTGATGTCGCTTTTGCTGAAGCGTGGATGCGCTGCATGGTTGTACCTCCTTCTTGAGGTTAGCCGGCATGGCAACTTCTCTTGCCATGGCCTCCTGCACTTAAAGTCAAGTCGTCCCGTCGACTACATTAGGATCGAGTGATTAACGATTTCTGAATCAAACTTAATTTTCTTTAAGCGCGAAAAACGCATAACCTTGCGTTCCGCGAGACCCGCAAAACCGCCAAGAAACGAACCTACAGGGAGGTTTCAAATGCAGACCCGCGCCGCCGTCGCCCTTGAGGCGGGCTCCCCTCTCTCCATCGAGACGGTCGATCTGGAGGGCCCCCGGGAGGGCGAATGCCTGGTCGAGATCAAGGCCACGGGCATCTGTCACACGGACGAATTCACCCTGTCCGGCGCCGATCCGGAAGGCATCTTTCCCGCCATCCTGGGCCACGAGGGCGCCGGCATCGTGGTCGACGTCGGCCCCGGCGTGACGTCGCTCAAGAAGGGAGATCACGTCATCCCCCTCTACACCCCCGAATGCCGGCAGTGCGAATACTGCCTCAATCCCAAGACCAACCTGTGCCAGGCGATCCGCGCGACCCAGGGCCAGGGCCTGATGCCCGACGGCACCTCGCGGTTCAAGCTGAACGGCGAACCGGTGTTCCACTACATGGGGACCTCGACGTTCTCCAACTTCACGGTGGTGCCGGAGATCGCGCTCGCCAAGATCCGCGAGGACGCGCCCTTCGACAAGGTCTGCTACATCGGCTGCGGCGTGACCACGGGCATCGGCGCCGTCATCAACACGGCCCAGGTCGAGCCGGGATCGAACGTCGTCGTGTTCGGCCTGGGCGGCATCGGCCTTAACGTGATCCAGGGCGCCCGCCTGGTCGGCGCCGACATGATCGTCGGGGTCGACCTCAACCCGTCGAAGAAGGCACTGGCCGAGAAGTTCGGCATGACCCACTTCGTCAATCCCAAGGACCACGGCGACGATCTGGTGGCCCATCTGGTCGACCTGACCAAGGGCGGCGCCGACTATTCCTTCGAATGCATCGGCAACACCACGGTGATGCGCCAGGCGCTGGAGTGCTGCCACAAGGGCTGGGGCGAAAGCGTCATCATCGGCGTCGCCGGGGCCGGGCAGGAAATCTCGACCCGGCCGTTCCAGCTCGTCACCGGGCGGGTGTGGCGCGGCACCGCCTTCGGCGGCGCGCGCGGCCGCACGGACGTGCCGAAAATCGTCGACTGGTACATGGACGGCAAGATCAACATCGACGACCTGATCACCCACACCATGCCGCTGGACGGCATCAACCAGGGCTTCGACCTCATGCACGAAGGCAAGAGCATCCGAAGCGTCGTGATCTTTTGAGCGGGCGCCTGATCGCCGCCGCCTGCCTTGCGGCCTGCCTCTTGGCGGGGCCCGCAACGGCCGACGACGGCGTTGGCGGCGGGGCCAAGGAGGGATCGAAGCAGCTTGCCTACGGGCTCCGCTTCATGAAGGCCCGGGACTATCCCCGCGCCATCGTTCACTTGACGGCGGCGATCCGCACGCACGAGCTTTCGCCCAGGCACCTGTCCGACGCCTACTACTTTCGCGGCCGCGCGCTGACGCGCAACCGGCGCCCGGAACTGGCGCTCGACGACTTCACGCGGGCGGTCACCTATTGGCCCGAGAACGTGAAGGCGCTGCGCGTGCGTTGCCGGGCGCTGACCCTGAAGGGCGAGGAGGAGAAGGCGCGGGCCGACTGCGACCAGGCGGTCCTGCTGGCGCCCGACGACTGGCGCGGCTGGTTCACCCGCGGCCTGTTGCGCGACAGCAGGAACGAACGGGACCTGGCGTTGAGCGATTTTTCCAACGCCAAGGACCGCATGCCGAAAGGCCTGGAAACCTTTCCCGACGTGGCCCGCCAGTTGAGAGCCTACGGCCTGCTCGACGGCGCGTCCGACGCGGCGCCGGACACCGATCCCTTGCCGAGCTGGCAGGAGGAATGACCCGGCGGGCGGCCCCTTGTGGATGGATCCCGACACTTCGCTCCCGCGAAGTGTCGGCCCTATCACTAATTGACATCTTGTTCTGGTTGTATTTTTACACATTTCCGCCCAACTTCGCCGGACTCAAATGTCGGAAACAAACCACCAGCGCGCCTGAGCACGATCCTTGCCTTCCCTTCCGTGCCGGATTCCAGTAAACCGCTGCCATCCGCCCGGAAACCCACACGAACGGACGAATCCGACCATGGACGTGCTCTATTTCGAGGACTTTAACCCCGGCCGCAGGTTCAGAACCCGCGGCATGACCCTGACCGAAGCCCAGATCATGGAATTCGCCTGGCAGTGGGACCCGCAGCCCTTCCATGTCGACGCCGAGGCCGCGCGCCAGAGCCAGTTCGGCGGCATCATCGGCTCCGGGTTCCAGACGCTGCTGGTCGCCTTCCGCCTGTGGTTCCAGGAGAACATCATGAACGAGTGCTCCATGGGCTCCCCAGGACTGGACGAGATCCGCTGGCTGATGCCCGTGCGGCCGGGCGACACGCTGCATGTGGAGGCCGAGGTGGCGGAATCCCGATCGTCCGAATCCAAGCCCGACCGGGGCTACGCAAAGATCAAATATGCCGTCGTCAACCAGAAGGGCGAAACGGTCATGACCTACGTCGCCAACCATATCTTCGCCCGCCACCCGGCCGGCGATGACCGGCGGATCTGACCGGCGACAGGGCGGGCATCGGGGCCTCACGCGGCGTTTGATATTTGCCGCGAGGCACGCCATCATCCGGACCATGGAAAAGGTATCCGAGAACAAGTCCTTCGGCGGGCTGCAGACGGTGTGGGAGCACCGCTCCGCCATCTGCCGCTGCCCCATGCGGTTCGCCGTCTACACGCCGCCGTCCTTGGTCGACGGCACGGCCGAGGGTCCCGTTCCCGTGCTGTGGTGGCTGTCGGGCCTGACCTGCACGGAAGAGAATTTCACCGTCAAATCCGGGTTTCAGAAACACGCCGCCGAGCACGGCCTGATGGTGGTCGCCCCCGACACCAGCCCGCGCGGCACCAATCTGCCTGGCGAGCACGACGACTACGACTTCGGCTCGGGCGCCGGGTTCTACGTGAACGCCACGCGCGATCCGTGGATCGAGCATTACAACATGTACAGCTACGTCACGGAGGAACTGGCCGACGTGGTGTTCAACGGCATCGGCGGCGCCGACCGCGAGCGTCAGGGCATCTTCGGCCATTCCATGGGCGGGCACGGGGCGCTGGTCATGGCGCTCAGGGAACGCCGGACCTACCGGTCGCTGTCCGCCTTCGCGCCGATCGTGGCGCCGTCGAGCGTGCCATGGGGACAGAAGGCCTTCACCGGATATCTGGGCGCGGACAAGGGCCCGTGGCTGGAATTCGACGCCGTGGAACTGGTCAGGTCCGGCCATTTCTTCGCCGGCGACATCCTGATCGACCAGGGCACGGCCGACCCGTTCCTCGACGAGCAGTTGAAACCCCACCTGTTCAAGGAGGCTTGCGCCGCCGTCGACCAGCCCTGCACCCTGCGCCTGCAGGAAGGCTACGACCATTCCTACTACTTCATCGCCACCTTCATGGCCGAGCACATGGCCCATCATGCGGCGGCGTTGAAGGTCTGAAACCTCCCCTTTTCCCCTCATTCCGGCGCGGCCCGCGGCGCCCGTGCGGACGGGACCACGGATTGCCGCGTCAGGCCCGGCAATATGGCGGACTGAAAAGAAGAAGGCCGGCCCAAGAGGACCGGCCCGAGTTTCAGGGAGGAGGGAAGCCGTTAGACCGCGCGGTGGGCCCGGTCAATGGCAGTGGCTTTCCCGCGGACGGCGCGGAGTCGAAGCTCCGGCGCCTAAGCTGTTGTCCCATCAGCAAAATCCGCAAGCGCCACCCTGGAAGGCTATCAGCTTCGCAAACAAAGACAAGATGACCAAAAGTCATATAGCCGTAGGTATTGATAGGTATAATTGCGCATGCGGGGAATGCCGCCGGGATATTGACGGAGCGGCGGGAAGGGCGCTGAATCCGGGGAAAATTGGAGCGGGTGAAGGGGATCGAACCCTCGACACCGAGCTTGGGAAGCTCGTGCTCTACCACTGAGCTACACCCGCCCGCGCAGAACGGCGACGAAACGGCGTTCCGTCCGCGCAGTCTATAGGTCATTGCCCTCTTCAACGCAAGGTGGGCTGACGCGAGCGGTCCCGCCGGCATTGTGCAGGTGCTCACAAAAAAGTTTGTGGCCCGAGAGTGGGCAGTTCGGCTAAAGGAATCCATTGTCTCTTTTCGAAAAACGGTTCCGGGCGGGCGTCCGCCGGGGCGTAACGATGTTCTTTCGGCATGGCAGGATAACCGGCATGGTTCACGCAGCGCTGGCCAAACGGCCGGCCCCAGACCCCAGGAAGTTCCGCGACCCGCGCGTCACGGCCAAGGGTGAGGCGCGCGCCGCCGTGGCGCTGACGTGCCTCCGGACCCTGTGGATCAACACGGGATCGCTCTGCAACATAGAATGCGTCGGCTGCTACATCGAGAGCGGCCCCAGAAACGACCGCCTGGCCTATATCACGAGGGCCGAGGTTTCGGCCTTCCTGGACGAGATCGAGCGGGACCGCCTGGGCACCGAAGAGATCGGCTTTACCGGCGGCGAGCCCTTCATGAACAGGGACATGGCCGCCATGGCCGGGGACGCACTGGCGCGCGGGTTCCGCGTCCTGATCCTGACCAACGCCATGGCTCCCCTGTGGAACAACCGCCAGGCGGTGGCGGACCTCAACCGGCGCCACGGCGGGGCCTTGTCCGTCCGCGTCTCGATCGACCATTTCACGCCCGACGGGCACGAGGCGGTGCGCGGTCCGGGGTCCTGGGCGCCCATGATGCGGGGCCTGCAATGGCTGGCGGCCGAGGGCGTGAGCCTGTCCGTCGCCGCGCGCCAGCCCCTGGGCGAGACGGAAGCCCAGACCCGCGCCGGGTTCGCGCGCCTGTTCGCATCCGAGGACATCGCCCTGGATGCACGCTCGCCCCGGGACCTTGTCGTATTCCCCGACATGGACGCTGCCGCGGACGTACCGGAAATCACCGAAGCCTGCTGGGGCATCCTGGGCGTCGCCCCGAACAGCATGATGTGCGCCACCTCGCGCATGGTGGTGAAACGCAAGGGGGCCGAGCGGCCGGTGGTCCTGCCCTGCACGCTTCTGCCCTACGATTTCCGGTTCGAGATGGGCGCGACCCTGGCCGAGGCCGGAGGCTCCGTCCATCTGAACCATCCCCATTGCGCCACCTTCTGCGTACTTGGCGGCGCCAACTGCTCCGGAGGAGCTTGAGACCCATGGTCGCGACACATCGACGACCCGCCCTGGACCTTGGCCGTCTCGACGGCCCGGTCCTGCTGTTCGGCGGGCCCTATTCGAACCTGCA
>PFFW01000139.1 GCA_002781745.1 Rhodospirillales bacterium CG15_BIG_FIL_POST_REV_8_21_14_020_66_15 | reverse complement strand
GGTAATAGTCCTCGCGCCGCTTGGTCGTGGGCACCACCTGGACGCCGCCGCCGGCCGACGCGCCCACGGCCACCGTGCCGTCGTCGCGCTCGCCGTTGTGCCACAGGCCGATCAGCCAGTCGCAGTCCTCGGGGTCCAGCGCCCGCGGGATCAGGAGCGCCGGCGCGGCCCGCTGGACGATCGTCTCGGCGCGGCCGTGTCCCCCCTGGGCCAGCATGTCGGCGATCCAGGCGCCCAGGCCGGCCGCCCCGCCCTCCAGCCCGCGCGCCCCGACCAGGCGCTGGTTGGGGTCGAGCACGTAGACCGCCGGGGCGGCGATGCCCGAGAGGCCGGCGAAGCCGTTGGTGATCTCCGCCCCCGGATCGGCGAGCACGCGATGCGGCCACCCGGCGGTTTCCTTCTGCGCCGCCGCCTGGGCGGTGTCGCCGGGCACCAGGGTCACCACCTGCGCCGTGCCGGCGGCCAGGGCGTCGGGCTCGAGCCCCTCCGCCCGCAGCGCCGCCAGGTCGCGCCCGCCGGCGAACACCATGACGACGGGCCTGCCGGTGACGGCCGAATAGAATTCGAAGGTCCGGCCCTCGGAATCGCGGCAGGCGAACAGGGGAGTGTGGTCGCCCCGGGCATACCGGGGACGCGCTGGCGGCGCGAACGCGTGGGGGATGGCGGTGCTGATGGAACCCTCCTTCGGCCGGACTGGCGGGCCGATGATAGCGGAGAAGCCCGCATCGACAAACCCTTGCGCGCGCCGCCGGTTGCATCGCGTTTTCGGGGCGGATACAAGTCCTCGGCGCCGGATCGGCCGTCGCGAGCAGGCCCAACCCGTTGGTGATCGACGTGCAATCCGTATCGGCAACCGTCCGCATTCTTCGCCAAGACCGGATCCAGACGGCGCTTGCCCTCGGACTGTGTCTCGTCGTCGTCCTTGCCCAGACCTTGATCCCCGACTACCGGCGTCCCGTGGCCGACGCCATGCAGTACGCCGGGACGGCGGCCGCCGTGGGCGAAGCGCTGTTCACGGACCCGGGCCGCGTCAACGCCCTGCTGGGAACCTATTTCGGCCCCGTCTATCCGATGTTCGCCGGGCTGGCGGCAGCGGCCGACGGCGACCTGCTGAGCGCGCTCGAGTGTGTTTCCCATGACGGCGCCGTCTGTAACCTGGACGGATTGACGATCTTGTTCGCCTTGCAGGGCGTGTTGGCGGCGTTGACGTGCTTCTTCCTGTTCCTGGCGGCCTGGCGCCTGGCCGGCGACGCGCGGGTGGCATGGCTGACGTTGGCGATCATCCTGGTCTCGAAGACCTTCGCCAACTACGCGTCGCTGATCCTCACGGAAAGTCCGACGTTTTTCCTGGTCGGCCTGTTCACCTGGTTGCTGGCCCGTCTCCTGACGGACGACACGCCGGGGCGCGGCCTGCTGATCGGCGCCGGCCTGGCCCTGGCCGGGGCCGCGCTCGCACGGCCGTCCTACTTGTACCTTATCTACTTCATGGTGCCGGTCGTCGCCCTGTGGCGGCGGTCGGGCCGCAACGGCACCTGGCGCGCGGCGCTTGTCTCCACCGCGCTGTTTGCGGGCGGCGCCGCGGCGTTGCTGGGGCCGTGGTGGCTGCGCAACTACCTGGTCTTCGACCTTGCCGCCGTCAGCGGCGGCTACGGCGACAGGGTGCTGGTCGAACGCCTGGCCTATAATCTCATGACCTGGCGGGAATGGACGGTCAGCTTCATCTACTGGCTGCCCGATTTCGGCGACAGCCTGGCCACGGCCCTGTTCGCCGAGGATTTATGGAAGCGCCTGAGTTGGTATCATCCCGACTCGTTCTACATGATGGGTCGGGGGCGGTTCTTTGCCGACCTGCGGCAGATGTCCGGCGGCCAGGACAGTCCCCTGGGCTTCCTGCTGCGCGAATACGTCGGCGCGGACCTTGGCAAGCACCTGGCCGTGACCCTGTCCCTGGCCATGCGCGGCCAATGGGTCGGCAAGTATGTCGGCCTTGTCGGATTCCTGACGCTTCCGGCCTGCATCTGGATTCTGCACCGCCGGGGCCGGGCGGGCCGTTTCCTGGTGTTCTGCCTGCCGCCCTATTTCATGCTCGGCCTTTACGCGTTTGTATCCGTCAACGTGGTTCGCTACAACGAGCCGCTGATCGCCGTGTTCGCGCTCTCCGGCGCCACGGTCATCGTCCATCTGGCCGACCGCGGCCGGCAACGCCTGCGCCGAACGAGGGAACGAACATGATCGCCTATCTCAAGCTCGCCGGATTCCTGTTGATGATCGTCGCCGGCCAGATCTGCTTCAAGAAGGCGGCCCTGTCCGGCGCCGGTCTGGACAACATCTTTCATTCCCTGTTGAACAAATGGCTGCTCGGCGCGTTCGTGATCTATGGCGCGGCCACGTTCATCTGGGTGACGATCCTGCGGACCATGCCGCTGTCGACCGCCTATCCGTTCATCGCGCTGGGCTTTCTGCTGGTGCCGCTCGCGGGCGTCCTGTTGTTCGGCGAGCACCTGACCGCGACGCAGTGGATCGGCTCGGGCCTGATCGTGATCGGCATCGTCCTTGCCGGCGGCGCGGGCAGCCCGTTCAACGGTTGATGCGCGGTCCGCGGGGAACCTGACGAGGGGCCGGGGCGCGGCCCGGCCGGCGGCCGCCGGCCGCAGGAAACGGAAGAAACGACATGGTCGCCATTCTGATACCGGTCGCCGCCCTGTTCCTCAGTTTCGGCATCCTGCTTGCCGGCAACGGCCTGCAGGGCACCCTGCTGCCGGTGCGCGCGGACATCGAGGGCTTCTCGCCCCTCGAAATCGGCGTCATGGGTGCGGCCTTCTATCTGGGCTACATTCTGGCCTGCTTTTCGGCCCCCCACGTGGTCGCGCGGGTCGGCCATATCCGCTCGTTCACCGTGTTCGGCACGGTCGCCTCGGCGGCCCAGCTGATGCATGTCGTATGGATCGACGCGCTCGCCTGGTGGGGGCTGCGGTTCATCACCGGGGTTTGCCTCTGCGGGCTCTACATGGTCATGGAAAGCTGGATCAACGAACGCTCCGGCAAGGAGCACCGCGGGCGCATCCTGTCGGTCTATCAGATCGTCAACCTGGGCGCCGTGACCGTCGGTCAATTGCTCCTGAACCTTTACGAGCCGGCCGGGTTCGAACTGTTCGTTGTCGCCTCGGTGCTGGTTTCCGTCGCCCTGGTTCCCGTCGCCCTGACCCGGACGACGGCGCCGCAGCCGCTGCAGCAGGTCCGCATCCGCATCCCCCGCGTGTTCGCGATTTCGCCCGTCGGCGTGATCGCCTGCCTGACCGTGGGGCTGGTGAACGGCGCGGTGTGGACCATCGTTCCCCTGTTCGCGCAGCACGCGTTGCCGTCGATCGCCGAGCTGTCCGTGTTCATGAGCCTGATGATCGTCGGCGGCGCCGTTTTCCAATGGCCGCTCGGGCGCTGGTCGGACCTGGTCGACCGGCGCTGGGTGGTCATCGTCATCTGCGTCGGCGGCGCTGTCAGCGGCCTTGCCCTGATGACGTTCGGCGAGTTCTCGCGCACGGCCATGTTCGCCTTCGCCTTCGTCTACGGCGGCTTCACGTTCTCGCTTTATGCCGTCGCCATCGCCCATGCCAACGACCAGGCCGGGCCCGAGGACTTCGTGGAGACCGCCTCGACGCTGATCCTGGTCTTCTCCATCGGTGCCGTGGCGGGGCCGCTGCTGGCGTCGGGCGTCGTCGAACTGGCGGGTCCGAATTCCTTCTTCGCCTATTCGGCCCTTGTTCACGTCCTGACCGCCGCCTTCGCCTTCTACCGCACGCAACGCCGCGCCGCGTTGCCGGCCGAGGAAAAGGAGGACTTCATCCCGGTGCCGCGCGCCTCGCCGGAGATCGCCAACATCGACCCGCGCGGTCCCGATGCCGACGACGACCCTGTGGACGGCGACGAACCGATGGACGGCGGCGACCGGGCGCCATAAAAGAACGTCTGACATGGCGAAACACAGATCCGCCGCCGGCGATGCCGAGGCCAAGTTCCAGCAGGCCGTCCGGGCCTTCCAGAAGGGCGACTTCCGCCACGCCCAGAAGATCGTCCAGCGCCTGGAGAAGGCGGTCGGGCCGGCGCCCGCGCTCACCCACCTTCGGGGGTTCATCGACCTGGAGCTGGGCAACCTCCCCGCCGCGATCAAGGCGCTCAAAGCCTCCCGCTCGGCCATGCCGACGGACGTCAACGTGGTCAACGCCCTGGGCTCGGCCCTGCGCCGTTCGGGCGATGCGGCGGCGGCCGTGGAACAGTTCCGCCTGGCCGCGGACATGGCGCCAGGGCGCGCCGACATCCTGGCCAACCTGGGCAACGCCCTGGGCGCCGCCGCCGACCGTAACGCGGCGGTCGAGGCCTATATCCGGGCGCTCCAGATAAATCCGGCGATGACCGAGGTCCGCCGCAATCTGGTCACCGATCTTCTGGCCGTGGGTGCCTATGCGCGGGCCGCCGCGGAATTGGGGCGCCTCCTGGCGGAGGACCCGGACGACACCTGGGCGCTCCTTGTCCTGGCCGAAGAGGACGCCGTCAACTTTCGCTATGACGATGCCCGCAGGCGCTACGCGCGGGTGCTGGAACTCGATCCGGGAAACGCCGATGCCCGCCTGGGCTTGGCCGACATGGCGGTTGCGTCGGGGCGGCCGCGCGACGCCGCCCGGGAGTATACGGCGGTGACGCGGAGTCCGGACGGCCCGCCTGGCCCCGCGGCGTCCCGGGTGATGTGCCTGAACTACCTGCCGGAAACCACGCCCCGCGATCTCCGCGCCGCCGGCGCGGAATGGGAGCGGCGATACGCCCTGCGAACGGTCAACGCCCGGCCGCGTTCCGGGCACGGCGACGCCATGCGGGTCGGCGTCCTGTCGGGCAAGCTGGGCTGGCATCCCTGCGGGCAGTTCTTGCTGCCGTTCCTGGCCGAGGTCGATCCCGGGCGCCTTCAGGTCGAATTGTTTGCCAAGGACGTAAAGGCCCATCAGCATGTCGATCTCCTGCGCGCCCGCGCCGCGCGCTGGCACGACGTATCTCACTTGCCGGCGGCGGATACCCTGGACCTTCTCGTGTCGCGCGAGTTGGACGTCCTGATCAGCGCCACCGGTTTCGAGGAAGGCAGCCTGCTGCCCCTGTTCACCGCCCGGCCGGCGCCGGTGCAGGTCGTCGGGTTCGCCCACTTCGGCACCACGGGCCTGTCGTCCATGGACGCCATCCTGGCCGACCGCTTCCACATCCCGCCCGGCGCCGAGGACGGCTACGCCGAACAGGTCGTGAGGCTGCCGGACAGTTACATAACCTACGCTCCGCCTTCATACCTTCCGGACCTTGCGGAGACACGGGCATCGGGCGCTCGACCGCTGACGTTCGGCTGTTTCAATGCCCTGGCCAAGTTGTGCGACGAGACTCTGGCGCTCTGGGCGCGGGTGTTGGACGCGTCGCCCGGCTCGCGCCTGATCCTCAAGGCGGGGCCGCTGGCCGACGAGGCGGTCCGGCGCGACCTCGCCCGGCGGTTCCGAGCGGCGGGCGGCGATCCGGACCGCCTGGACCTGCGGGGCGGGTCGCCGCACGGGCAACTGCTCGACACCTACAACGAGATCGACCTGGCGCTCGATCCTCTGGCCTATTCGGGCGGGCTGACGACGCTGGAATCCCTGTGGATGGGGGTACCCGTGGTGACCCTGCCGGGAGAGACCTTCGCGCGGCGTCATTCCCTCAGCCATCTCAGCGTTTCGGGCCTCGACATGTTCGTTGCGCGGGACGCCGACGATTACCTGCGCATCGCGACGACGTTTCCCGACGTGATGAAGGCCGCGGGTCTGGATCGCGCAGGCGTGCGCGGCGCCATGAAGCGTTCGCCCATCAGCGACGGACGAGCTTATGCGGATGCCTTGGCGGACGCCCTGGAAGGCGCCGCGGCGGGGCGTTGACGGCGATCGGCGCGATTGACCTTCGGCCCGGAAATCCCGATAACGGCACATCCAAATTGTATACAAGGCCCCGACAACGAAGAGCCGGGCCGCACCGACCACGGAGAGGAAACCCATGGCACATATCGCCGCGTCGACCGCGCTCGATCACATCAAGGTCCTTGACCTGACCCGCGTGCGTTCGGGGCCCACCTGCGTCCGCCAGCTCGCCGACTGGGGCGCCGACGTCATCAAGGTCGAACTGCCCGAAAGCATCGAGCCCGACGGCACCCTCGGCGCCAAGCGTCATACGGCCGACTTCCAGAACCTGCAGCGCAACAAGCGCTCCCTGACCCTCAACCTTAAGGAAGAAGAAGGCCGCAGGCTGTTCCTCCGCCTGGTCGAGGGCGCCGACGTGGTGATCGAGAACTTCCGCCCCGACGTGAAGGACAAGCTGGGCATCGGTTACGAGGCCCTGAAGGCCGTCAACCCGCGCATCATCCTGGGCTCCATCTCCGGCTTCGGGCAGGACGGCCCCTATGCCAAGCGCCCCGGCTTCGACCAGATCGCCCAGGGCATGGGCGGCCTGATGTCGATCACCGGGGAACCGGGGCGCGGGCCGATGCGCGTCGGCATTCCCGTGGCCGACCTGACCGGCGGCCTGTTCTGCGCCATGGGCGTGCTGATCGCCCTGATCGAGCGGGAGAAATCCGGCCGGGGCCAATGGGTCCAGTCGTCGCTGCTGCAGGCCATGGCCTTCATGCTGGATTTCCAGGCGGCGCGCTACCTGATGGAAAACCATGTGCCTCAGCAGGCCGGCAACGACCACCCGACCTCCATCCCGACGGGCGTGTTCCCGACCAGCGACGGTCACATCAACATCGCCGCCGCCGGCGAGCGCATCTGGCAGCGCCTGTGCGACGTGCTGGGCACCCCGGAATGGGCCGAGGACGTGCGTTTCAACGGCCCCGAGAAGCGGTCCAGGAACCGTCACGAGCTGAACGCCATGATCGCCGAGAAGACCAAGGACAGGACCAGCGCCGACTGGGTCGACGCCCTCAACGAGGCCGGCGTGCCGACGGGGCCGATCTACGACATGGCCGGGATGTTCGCCGACGAACAGGTCAGGCACCTGGGCATCGCCGCGGAATGCGAAACCGTATGCTTCGGCAAGGCGAAGATGATGGCGCAGCCGATCCGCATGAGCCGCACGGATTCCAAGCTGGCCGTCCATCCGCCGGAAAAAGGCGAGCACACGGACGAAATCCTGAAGGGCCTGGGCCTGACGGACGCGGAACTGGCCGACCTGCGGTCGCGCGAAATCATTTAGGAAGGCGGGAATTTCACCACAGAGGCGGTGAGGCGGTGAGAAGGGTGCTTTCTGGATTCCCGCGTTCGAGGGAATGACGACGAAGGCCGATTCAACCCGTCACCCCCGCGCAGGTGTTGTGTCCCGGGGGGCCAGGTTCCTTTTTTCTTCTCACTGCCTCACCGCCTCTGTGGTTTCTTGTTCCTGATTTGCGCAAATACGTCGTCGCGGACGCCATGCGTCCGCTCGGGATTTGCGACTACTCCGCCGCCTCGGCCTTGGGCCGCACCGGGGTGCGCATGGTCACCCATTCCTCGGCCGCCGTCGGGTGGATGCCGATGGTGGCGTCGAAATGGGCCTTGGTGGCGCCGGCCTTCATGGCGATGCCGAGCGCCTGGGTCATCTCGGCGGCGTCCAGCCCGACCATATGACAGCCGAGCACGCGGCCGGTCTTCCTGTCGACGATCATCTTCATCACGGTATGCTCGTCGCGGCCCGACAGCGTGTACTTCATGGGCCGGAAATGGGACTGGTAGACGTCGATGTCGTAATCCCGGCGGGCCGCCTCCTCGGTCAGGCCCACGGTGCCGACGGGCGGGGTCGAGAACACGGCCGTCGGGATGCCGGCGTAGTCCACCTTGGTCGGCCGGCCGCCGAACAGCGTGTGGGCCACGGCCATGCCCTCGGCCAGCGCCACGGGCGTCAACTGCACCCGGTCGATGACGTCGCCCAGGGCATAGATGCTGTCGACGCTGGTCCGGAAATAGTCGTCGACGACGACGGCGCCGTTGGCGGCGAGGCGCACGCCCGCTTCCTCCAGGCCGATGCCGCGCGAGTTGGGCGCGCGGCCCGTGGCGTACATGACGGTCTCGACCTCCAGGATCTCGTCGTCGTCGAGGCGCAGCGAATAGCCCGCCGCGGTCTTCTCGATCGATTGGACCCTGGTCTCCTGGTGGATGACGACGCCCTTCTTGACCATTTCCTCGTGCAGGGTGTCGCGCACCGCCTGGTCGAACCCGCGCAGGATGTTTTCGGCCCGGATGACGACGTGGGTTTCGGCGCCGAACGCGTTGAAGATGCCCGCGAATTCGACGGCGATGTAGCCGCCGCCGACGATCGCGATGCTGTTCGGCAGGCGGTCCAGGTCGAGCGCCTCGTTCGACGTGATGGCGTGCTCGATGCCCGGAATGTCCGGCAGCGACGGCCAGCCGCCGGTGGCGATCAGGATGTATTTCGCCGTGCGGGTCTTGACGCCGTCGGGGCCCGCAACCTCGACCGTATGGGCGTCGACCACCCGGCCCGTGCCGGTCAGCTCGTCGACCCCGGCGTCGCGCAGCAGGCGATGGTAGACGCCTTCCAGGCGGTCCAGCTCCCTGTTCTTGTTGGCGATCAGGCGCTGCCAGTCGAAGGCCGGCTCGCCGGGCTCCCAGCCGTAGCCGCGCGCATCCTCGAAGTCCTCGGCGAAATGCGCGCCGTAGACCAGAAGCTTCTTGGGCACGCAGCCGCGCATGACGCAGGTTCCGCCGATGCGCAGGTTCTCGACGACCGCCGTCTTCGCGCCGTACTGGGCGGCGGCGAAGCGCGACGCGCGGACGCCGCCGGACCCCCCGCCGATGGTGATCAGGTCGTAATCGTACTGGGGCATGGGGAACTCCTTGGACGTGCGGGGCTGACGGATTGCGGGACGGGGCGGGGCGGGGCGGGAACGGCGCCTCCCATCTAAGCTTGTTCGCCGGCGCGATCAACCGTGACCCGTTTTACGACGGCGCGCGGCCGCCGGAGGCGGGGCAGGGCGATTCGCGATGCCCAGGCCCGAGCCCGTGACGTTCGCGCAACGGCGGCCCGTGCGCGGTCGGATCGGCGCTGAAAACCCCGCGGGAGCCCCTCGTTTCCACCGAAGTCGCATCAATCTGTGGCATTCGTGCAACACTGTTCCGGAAAATCCACGGTTGTTTCTGAATTTGCTTTTGAAACAGGGGCAAGCCGCTAAACTGCCCCGGTCCGGAACAGGATCGCCAACGCGTGATCCTCCCGAGTTTCGAGACAGAGTGGATTTGTAAGAGTGAATCTCATCTTAGGAGCAAACGAATGAACCTCAAAAAGACCCTTATGGTTGGTGCCGCCGGCGCTGCGCTGTTCGCGTTCGCCGCCCCCGTCGCCACCCCGGCCGAAGCCGGCTCGATCAAGAACGGCAATGCGACCGACCTCAAGGTTTACGGCCAGGTCAACCGCAACATGATGTTCTACAACGACGGTGAAGAATCCGGTTACCGCCACCAGGACGGTGACAACGGCTCCACCCGTTTCGGCTTCAAGGCCACCGGCAAGGTCAACGAGTCGGTTTCCGTCGGCGCCACCCTGGAACAGGAAATCCAGTCCAACGATCCGGCCAACATCAACCAGACCACGGAAACCGACACCAACTCTTCCTTCGTCAACCGTCTTGCCAATGTTCACTTCAGCCACAAGCAATTCGGTAAGCTGACGCTGGGCCAGCAGTCGGAAATCTCCGACGGCATGTCCGACGGTCTCGACCTCGGCTACGCCGCCGGCGCCTTCGCCGGCATGGACACCTCGCTGCTGACTGGCGCCATGCTGTTCCGCAACGACACGACCACGGCGGCCCTGTCCGCCACCTCCATCCGCAGCGTGTTCGCCACCCTGGACGGCGGCCGTACGGACCAGATCCAGTACGAAACCCCGTCCTTCAGCGGCTTCCGCGGTCAGATCGGCCTGGAATCCGGCGGTTCCTGGGGCATCGGCGCTCTGTACGACAACAAGTTCGGTGGCGTGCAGGTTCGCGTCCGCGCCTTCTACGAAAACACCTCCGGTGTCGGCACCACCTCCGACCAGTGGCAGTTGGGTGCTTCCGTGAAGCATGACAGCGGCATCTCGCTGACCGGTCTGTACGGCTCGTCCGATCAGGACTCCGGCGATGACCACAAGGTCTATGGCGCCACCGTCGGCTACACGGCGAACATGAACTCGCTGGGCGCCACCGGTATCGGCGTGCACTTCGAAGGCACCCAGGACCTTCGCGCCGACGGCGTCGACGGCCAGGCCTTCGGCTTCGGCGTCAACCAGCAGATCAAGGCTGCCGGCACCAACATCTACGGCAACGTGATGTTCTGGGACGTCGACGTTCCGTCGACCTCCACGCAGATCGACAGCATCGTGACCTTCCTGGTCGGTGCTCAGGTGAAGTTCTAATCGGGGCAGGCGGGGAACCCTGGTTCCCCGCCGCTCGATCGAGCCTGAAATTGGGAAACGGCCGTCCTTCGGGGCGGCCGTTTTTCCTTTTTATCTACTCCACGGTGACGCTTTTCGCCAGGTTGCGCGGCTGGTCCACGTCCGTGCCCTTGATGACCGCCACGTGATAGGCCAGGAGCTGCACCGGAATCGCGTACAGGATCGGCGCCACGAAGGGATCGACGGCCTGCAGGGCCACGGTCGCCTCGGCGCCGTCGGCGAGCGCCGCCACCCCGGCGGCGTCCGAAATGACGATCACCCGGCCGCCGCGCGCCATGACCTCCTGCACGTTCGACGCCGTCTTTTCGAACAGCGGGTCCGTGGGGGCCAGGACGATGACCGGCACCTGTTCGTCGATCAGGGCGATGGGCCCGTGCTTCATCTCGCCGGCGGCGTAGCCCTCGGCATGGATGTAGGAAATCTCCTTCAGCTTCAACGCCCCCTCCAGCGCGATGGGATAGCTGGTGCCGCGCCCCAGGTACAGGACGTCCCGCGCCTCGGCCATGCTCTGGGCGATCTGGCGCAGGCGCCCGTCGTGGTTCAGGATTTCCGCCGCCCGTCCCGGAACCTCGGTCAGCGCCGTCGTCAGGCGCGCCTCCGTGGCCGCGTCGATGGCGCCCCGCCCGCGCGCCACGGCGATGGCCAGGCAGGCCAGCACGGTCAGCTGCGTGGTGAACGCCTTGGTCGAGGCGACGCCGATTTCCGGCCCCGCGTTGGTGTGCAGGACCATGTCCGATTCACGGGCGATGGCGCTCTCCGGCACGTTGACGATCGACAGGATCGCCTGGCCCGCGGCCCGCGCATAGCGCAGCGCCGCCAGGGTGTCGACGGTCTCGCCGGATTGTGAGATGAAGATCGCCGCCCCCGTGCCGTTCATGGGTGGCTCGCGGTAGCGGAACTCGGAGGCGATGTCGACCTCGACGGGAATGCGCGCAAGTTGCTCGAACCAGTATTTCGCCGCCAGGCAGGCATAGTAGGAGGTGCCGCAGGCGACCAGGGTCAGGCGGTCCAGCGCCGCCGGATCGAACGGCAGGTCGGGCATGGTCACCGTGCGCGACGCCGGGTTGATGAAGCTTCGCAGGGTGTCGCCGATGACCTGGGGCTGCTCGTAGATCTCCTTGAGCATGAAGTGCCGGTATTCGCCCTTGCCGATCGCGGCGCCCGACAGCTCGGTGCGGCGCACGGGGCGCTCGGCGGGCCGGTCGTCGGCGTCGAATACGCGCGCCCCGGCCTGGTTCAGGACCACCCGGTCGCCGTCCTCCAGGTACATGATGCGGTCGGTCAGGGGGGCGAGCGCCAGGGCGTCCGAGCCCAGGAACATCTCGCCCTCGCCGAAGCCGACGGCCAGCGGGCTGCCGCGCCGGGCGCCGATCATCAGGTCGTGGTGGCCGGAGAAGATGATGGCGAGCGCGAACGCGCCCTCGAGCCGGCGCAGGACCGCCGCCGTGGCGTCCGCGGGCGCCTTGCCGTCGACGATCTCCTGGGTGATCAGGTGGACGATGACCTCGGTGTCCGTGTCCGACGCCAGGTTGCAGCCCTTGACGGCCAGTTCGGCCCGCAGTTCCTTGTAATTTTCGATGATCCCGTTGTGGACGATGGCGACCCGCTCCGTCGCATGGGGATGGGCGTTGGCCTCGTTGGGCACGCCGTGGGTGGCCCAGCGGGTGTGGCCGATGCCGACGGTGCCGGCGATGGGCTTCTCCTCCAGGCGCCTGGCCAGGTTGGTCAGCTTGCCCTCGGCCCGGCGGCGCTCGATGGAGCCGTTGACCAGGGTGGCGATCCCCGCCGAGTCGTAGCCCCGGTATTCCAGGCGCTTGAGCCCTTCCAACAGGATCGGCGCCGCCTCGTTCCGGCCCAGGATTCCGATGATGCCGCACATTGCCGGTCAGCCTTCCTTGTTCCGGTCCCGCTTTTCCTTGCGCCGCCTGGCGTTGAAGCGGTCGGCCCAGCCGGCGACCTCCTTCTGCTCGGCCCGGGTCACGGCCAGGGCGCCCGCCGCCACGTCCTTGGAGATCGCGCTGCCGGCGCCGACGATGGCGCCGGCGCCCACGGTGACCGGGGCGACCAGCGCCGTGTTGGAGCCGATGAAGGCGCCCGCGCCGATCACGGTCTTCGACTTCACGTGGCCGTCGTAATTGCAGGTGATTGTGCCGGCGCCGATGTTCACGCCCTCGCCGACGTCGCTGTCGCCGACGTAGGACAGGTGGTTGACCTTGGTGCCCTCGCCCAGGGTCGCCGCCTTGATCTCGACGAAGTTGCCGACGTGCACGCCCGCGCCCAGGTCGGCGCCGGGACGCAGGCGGGCGAACGGCCCGATCACCGTGTTCGATGCGATGGACGCCCCCTCGATATGGCAGAACGCCCGGATTTCCACGTTGTCGGCAACGCGCACGCCCGGGCCGAACACCACGTTGGGCCCGATCACGACGTCGCGGCCCAGGTCCGTGTCCCACGAAAGATGCACGGTCGCCGGATCGGTCATGGTGGCGCCGTTCGCCATGGCGCGGGCGCGCAGCCGCCTTTGGGCGATGGCCTCGGCTTCGGCCAGCTCGATCCTTGAGTTGACGCCCAGGACCTCGTCGGCGTCGCCGTTCACCACGGCGGTTGCCGCACCCTCGGCCCGCGCGACGGCGATGATGTCCGTCAGGTAGAACTCGCCCTTGGCGTTGGCGTTGCCGATGCGCGAAAGCCAGTCGAGCGCGCCGGCGCCGTCGATCACCATGACGCCCGAATTGCAGAGCCCGACGGCAAGCTGGTCAGGCGTCGCGTCCTTGGCCTCGACGATGGCGTCCAGCCGCCCCGCGTCGTCCAGGATCAGGCGGCCGTAGGGGCCGGGCTCGGCGGGCTCGAACCCCAGGACCACCACGCCGGGCCGCGGCTCGGCCCGGCGCGCCGCCAACATGGCCCGCAGGGTCCCGGCCGTGATCAGGGGGGTGTCGCCGTAGAGCACCAGAAGATCGTCCGCCGGATGGGCCTCGATGTACGCGCGGGCCGCCAGCACCGCGTGCGCGGTGCCCAGGCGTTCGCGCTGAACCGCCGTCGCGTGGGGGCGGACGGCCTCCGCCAGGGCGCCCATGCCGTCGCCGACGACGACCACCGTGTGGTCGGCGCCGATCTCGTCCAGGGTCGCGAGCACATGGTTGATCATGGGCCGGCCGGCGACCTTGTGCAGAACCTTGGGTGTGGCCGACTTCATGCGGGTGCCCAGTCCGGCGGCCAGGACCACCGCGGTCATCGTCGATTTTCCATCTGCTTGCATGAGGAACGCCGGAGCCTATAGAAGTTGTCTGCGGAAGTTCATGTGGGATCGACGCGGCGCGGCCGAAACATGTGGAGGGTCGGGCCGCAAGGTGCCACAGGATCTTGTGTCATCCAAGTCACAGTTTGTTACGGAATCTTGCACCGGCGGGGGTGAACAAAGGGTTTCCCTGGCAACGTTTCTCTTAAGACACGGTTTCGGCGAGCGGCCCCAAGGCCTTGAAGAGCGGTCCCAAGTGCTTTTCATAGCGCCGCCAGCGTCCGACGCTGGTCCGGTAGATTCCCTGCTGAACCTGGCCCCGGCTGGCGGTCCGAACGGCCCTGCCGGTTGAATGGTGGGCTAGGCAGGAAGGTTCCAGATTGAGGTCAAGATGGGCGAACAGCTTGCGCAGTTCCGCTTCCGGCTCCGCGGTGAGAACTTCGTACCGAAGATCGTACACCCGTCCCGGAAGAACCTCGCGCCAATGGGCCATGAGGCGGTCGTACGCCGCATAGAACCGGCCCAGGTCCGACAGGTCGCATGTCACCAGGTTGCCGCTCTGGAAGTTTTTCTGAAAGGCGGAAAGGCAGGTATCCACGGGATTTCGCCGGCAGTGGACGATGTGCGCGTTCGGCAGCGCCAGATGGATCAAGCCGATATAAAGGAAGTTGCCGAGCATCTTGTCGGCGATCCGGGGACATGACGGCGCGAAGGCCGCCATGGTCCGCCAAGTCAGCTCTCCAAGGTCCGTGAAAAACCCGGTCGGCATGTCCGCCAGGACGCCGTGGTGCCCGACACCGTCCGCGGCTTCCACGCCCCCGGCATGAGATCGCGCGGCCGATGATGCCACGGCAAACAGGTCCATGGTTTCGCCCAGGCAATGGACCTGTGAATGGGCCGCAAGGATCTGGTCGATCAGGGTTGAGCCCGATCGCGGCATGCCGACGATGAAGACCGGGCGGGCGGCCTGGTAACCGCTGCCGGCATGGGCGTCGAAAAGGGCTCGGGTATACCGTTGGGTGATGGTGTCGAATGCGGCGAGCGCATGGTCGATGTCGAACGGGCCCTTGCTGTCCCGGGTTAGCCGGTTCCCTGCCTGGTAATGCCCGAAAGCGGCATCCACGTCGCTCATGGATTCGTAGGCTCGGGCCAGGGCGAACCGCAGTGTGGCGGACTTGGGAGACCGCTTTACACGATCCTGGATTTCCTTGAAGAACGGATCATCCACGTCGAACCGCCGCACGGCGGTCATGGAAAACAGGATGGCGTCCGACCGGTCCCCGGCGTCGATTGCCTGGCTCAGTATAACCCGCGCGCGGTCTCGGTCGCCCTTATCCGCGTACAGTTCCCCCAGCAAGCTCAGTGTTCTCAGGTCCCCGGGACGAGCCGCCAGGGATTTCCTGCAGATGTCGATGGCCTTGTCGGCGCGGCCGAGATTGCGCAACACGCAGGCGTGAAGATAGGCGAATTTCCCATCGCCCGGCCATCTCCGCGCGGCCGTCTCCGCTTCGTCCAGGACCATGACCATGGGGCCACCGGACAGGAAAAGCTGGATCAGGTTGCCGTAGTAATCCGGATTGTCGCCGTCCAGGTCGATTGCCTGCCGATAGGCGTCGGCGGCTTCGAGCGGCCGGGCCTGATGCTCCAGGGCGATCGCCAGCAGATTGTGGGCATTTGCGAGACTCGGAGTCAGACTGACGATCTTTCTGAGGATGCCCTCCGCATCGGCATAGCGTCCGACCTGGATCAGGCCGTAGGCCAAATTCATCGCCAGCTCCGTGTCGTCCGGCGCGGCCGCCTGCGCCCTCTCCAGCCTGGCGACCCCCTGTTTGTGACGCCCGGTCATGCACAGGCCTATGCCCGAGATGTTGAGCGCCGCAGGGTTGCCGGGCAGGCGTCTCAGTACCTTGTCGCACAGCGCGACGGCTTTCTGCGGTTCGCCCGCCGCCATCCGGGTCGTCGCCTGACGGAGAAGGTCGAGAATATGGTGTTCGGTCGGACGCTTTGGTCTTGGTCTGTGCCGGAGCCTTGCCATCGCCACAGGGCCTTCATCCTGGTGTCGGCGGTTGCGGCCACGATAGGATGATGAGGAAGGCCGTGGCCACCGCCGGTCGTGCGTGGCATCCTACATCCAACATTCGAAAAGATCATCCTTCCATGACCCTTTCCTCACAACGGATTCCCGATGCTGTCGTATTCGATCTCGACGGCACGCTGATCGACAGCGTGCCGGACATCCGGGCGGCGCTGAACTGGCTTCTCGCCCGCGTCGGCCGCCGCGAGGTCTCCCGCGACGAGGTCGTGGGCATGGTCGGCGACGGCGTGCCCATGCTGGTTGAACGTGGACTCGTGGCCACCGGCGGCATCCCCGCCGGGGGGCTGGAAGCCCCGATTCGGGACTTCACGGCCCATTACGAGGCGAACGCCGCCCACCTGACCCGGCCCTTTCCCGGCGTCACGGCGGCGCTTCAGGCCCTCACGGACGCGGGCTGCCGCCTGGGCGTGTGCACCAACAAGCCCGCGGGGGCGACGGCCGAGATCCTGGAGGCCCTGGCCCTCGCGCCCTTCTTCGCCGCCGTCGCCGGCGGCGACACGGTGCCGGGCGTGCGCAAACCCGACCCCCGGCACCTGATGCACGTGCTGGACGCCCTCGGCGCGGTGCCGCAGGAGGCGGTCATGGTCGGCGACAGCCACAACGACGTGAATGTGGCGAAGGCGGCCGGCGTGCCGACGGTGGCGGTGACCTTCGGCTATGCTCACGGGCCGGTGGAAGACCTCGGGGCGGATGCGCTGATCGGCCATTTCGACGAACTGGTTCCGGCGCTTCTCCGCCTTTCCCGGTAGGGTGGGGTCAACCGGCGGCCGGTTCGAGATCGAAGGCGATGGATACCCGCTTCTCGTCGCTCGAGGTGACGGGGATGGTCTGATGCCCGAAATAGGACGGGAACAGGACCATCAACCCTTCCTCGGGCCGCACCAGATGCACCGGCGGATCGCCCCGGTCGCCGATCAGGTGGAAGGCGCGGCCGAACTCGATCCAGCCCTCGACGTTGTTGGTGCGCCCCTGGGCCGCCCCCTTCATGGAGGCCGGAAGTGCCGGGTAATAGACCCCCGACAGCCAGGCCGGCGGGTGGAAGTGGACGAGCTGGCGGCCCTCGCGGTCGTAGACCGTGCCCCAGCAGCTGACGTCCAGCGCCTTCGGCGGGTCGGCCAGGAAGGGATGGTCCGGGTCGCGCGGGTGCCGGGCCACATAGTCGCGGGCCATGGCCAGGATCATCTTCTTCAACTCCAGGGCCGGGCCGTGTTCCGTGCCGTCGAACAGTTCCAGCGTTCCGCGCCCGTGTTCGACCGAGCGGTTCAGCTTGGAATAGGCGAGGCTGGGATGGTTCAGAAGATAGGCCACCAGGTCCTTGTTGAAGGCCGCCAGGGACTGATAGCCGGCGGGGGCGCCGTGGGTCCGTGTCATGATCAGGCGCTCGAAGTCCAGCAGGTGCCGCGCCTCGGCCGCGCGGCCCAGGTCGTTCAGCGCCGCCGACTTCATGGCCAGGGACGGCGTGGGGTGGACGCCCGCGGCGAGCGCCCGCTCGGCGGCCGCGATGGCCTGTTCCGGTTCGCCCGCACGCATCCAGGCGAACGCCATCTGGCCGTGAAGGTCGTGGGCGCTCGGGTGCCGCTTGAGGAACCGGTCCGTCAATGCCTGGGCGTCGGCGGCCCGGCCCACGGCGCCGTAGGCGTAGACCAGCTCGTTCACCGACTTGGCGTCGTCGGGATTGAGGGCGAGGGCGCGCTCGAGCGGGGCGATGGCCTTGTCGTACTCCGCCGACCGTCCGTGCAGCAGGCCGATGTTGGCGAACGCGCGCTGGTGCCGGGGGTTCAACTCGGCCGCGCGCCCGAACATGGCGATGGCGTCGGCGAAGCTGCGGGCGTTCATGTGCACGGTGCCCAGATTGAAGAAGTCCTCGGGATCCCGGCTGCCCAGTTCGATCGCCGTTTCATAGGCGGCGCGGGCACTCTCGCCGTCGCCCAGAAGCTGATAGGCGATGCCCAGGCTGCCGTAGACGGGGGGCGCATCCGGCGCCAGCTCGGCGGCGCGGCCCAGATCCTCCGCCCCGCCCGCCGGATCGCCCAGGATGATCCGCGTGCGGCCCAGCTCGAAGGCGAGATTGGCATCCGCCGGCGCGCGCGTCCGCGCGTCGCTCAGCACCTGGACCGCCGCGGCGCCGTCGCCGGCCTCCAGCAGCATCTTCGACAGGGTCACCGAGCAGGGGGCGAAGGCCGGATAGGCCGCCAGCGCCCGGCGCAACAGCCCGATGGCGAGCGTGGCCTTGCCCTGGTTGTGGCGCACCAGGCCCAGGCAGTAGAGCGCCTCCGGGTGGTCGGGCACGGCTTTCAGGGCGGCCTCGGCGTCCTGTTCGGCGCGCGCCAGGTCGCCGGCGCGGAATGCCTGGGCGGCGCGGTCGATCAGGCGGGCGACGTCGTCTTCGGTCTTCGGGTTCAAGCGGCCTCTCCTGGTTGGCGGGCGGGTCGTGGCGTCGGGCCCGGGCGGCGCGGGCGCGGGGCAAAGACTGCCACAGCCTCCCCCCGGCGTCCATGCCGCCCGCCCCCGGCATCAAGGGGCGGACCAGGGGCCCCGCACGACAGCCCCTGCTTGACAGCTTCGGGGGCCGCCCCTTATATGATCGCGCCTTGCCCCCGAAACATCGACCGGGGCGCCGAACAAGGGCGCGTAGCTCAGCGGGAGAGCACTGTCTTCACACGGCAGGGGTCGCTGGTTCAATCCCAGCCGCGCCCACCATTCCTTTTCGAGTATTGCGGGAACTGGCGGCCGAGCGCGGCCCCGGCCCTACCTGAACGTCTTGGCGAGCGCGGGGAAGAGGCCGAGCAGGTCGGCGAGGGAGCGCTCGCGGCCGGTGTCGATCCTGGCCGTCGCCGTCATGCCCGCGCGCAGCGGCGGCGCGTCGGCCATGGGCTTCAGGCGCAGGCGCACGGGCAGGCGCTGCACCACCTTGACCCAGTTGCCCGACGCGTTCTGCGGCGGCAGGATCGCGAACTCGGCGCCGGTGGCGGGCGAGATGCTCTCGACCTCGGCCTGCCAGGTCACGTCGGGATAGATGTCGAGCACCACCGTCGCCTTCTGGCCCACCCGCACATGGGTCAGTTCCGTTTCCTTGAAGTTGGCGTCGACCCAGGGCGGCGTGTCGGTGACGATGGCGAACAGCGGCTCCGCCGTCTTGATCTGTTCGCCCGCGACCAGCGGCACGGTCACCACGGTGCCGTCGGCGGGGGCGCGCAGGGTCGTGCGCTGAAGGTCGAGCCTGGCCTGGTCCAGCGCCGCCATCCTGGTGCGCACCACGGGGTGGTCGTCCACCGGCTGGTCCGGATCGCTGCCCAGCGAGGCCTGGATGCGCCGGATCTTCTGGCGCGCCATGGTGACGCGGTCGTCCGCCGCGTTGGCGTCGTTCTCCATCTCGTCGAACCGCGCGTGGGAGGTCACGCCGCGCTTGACCAGCTCGCGCTCGCGGTCGAACCGCTTGCGGAAATAGACCGCGCGGTCCTGGGCGTCGCGCAGTTCGACCCGCGCTTCCTTCAGCGTCGCCGCCAGGGTCTCGACCTCGCGCCGGGCGGCGTCCAGTTCCGCCTGGGCGCGCGCCACGGCCAACTTGAAGGGTTCGGGATCGATGCGGACCAGCACGTCGCCCTCGGCGACGGCCATGTGGGCCTTGGCGCGCACCTCGACGGCGCGGCCCGAGACCTCGGCCGCCAGCTTGGCGATGTCGGTCTTCACATAGGCGTTCTCGGTCGACACATAGCGCGCGCCGTGCAGCCAGTAGCCCACGCCGACGGCGATCGCGACGAGCGGCACCAGGCCCAGCAGCAACGCGCGGCGCAGCTTCGGCCGTCGGGGCCGCGCCAGGGTCCCGGGCGTGGACATGGAGACGGGGGTCTGTTCGTTAGGCATTCTTTTTCGTGAGTTCCTTGGAGTCGATGGGTTCCGCCGCGCCGGCCATTTCCTGCAGGCGCTGCTTCACCGTCAGAAGCAGGTTGGTCAGGGTTTCCCGTTCCTTGCCGGTAAGCCCGGAAAGCTCCTCGGCCACCATGGCCTCGGCGATCGGGGATATCTCGCGATGGATCTTGCGGCCCAGTTCCGTGAGGTAGATGCGCTTGACCCGGCGGTCGGTGTCGTCCGGCCGGCGTTCCAGCCAGCCGAACTCCTCCAGCTTGTCGATCAGGCGCCCGGCCGACGCGCGTTCGATCTCCAGCGTCTCGGCCAGGTCGCGCTGGCTGATGCCCGGCTGGTCGCAGACCCGGCGCAGCACGAGCCACTGCGTGCGCGTGAAGCCCATGTTGCGCACGCGGCGGTCGAACACCGTGCGCTGCAGGCGCGCGGCCTCGACGATCAGGAAGGCCAGGTAACGCCCTTCGGAAAGGGGCATGGGATCCATCTTGTTCATAGGGTTTGCGCCGCCGAAATTTGTAAGTATTATTACTATTGCCTTCCTTACAGTCAATAAGGTTACGAAATCCCGTGGCTACCGCCGCCGCTTCCGCCGCCTTGCCGCACCGCCCGGAACTGACCCCGGCGCGGCGATACGTGATCCTCGCCATGGTGGTGCTCAGCGTCACCCTCTACTCCACCTCGATCCTCATCGTCGCCGCCGTGTTGCCGCAGCTTCAGGGCGCGATGTCGGCGACACCGGACGAGATCTCGTGGACCGTGACGTTCAACATCCTGGCGACGGCGGTGATCACGCCGCTGACCGGGTGGCTGGCGGGTCGGTTCGGGCGGCGCAACCTGCTGGGCGGCAGCGTCGCCCTGTTCGCCGTCGCGTCCTATTTCTGCGGCGCCGCGACCTCGCTGGAAGGCCTGATCTTCTGGCGCATCGTGCAGGGCGCGGCCGGCGCGCCCCTGCCGCCCATGGGGCAGACGGTGGTGCTCGACATCTTTCCCAAGCACCAGCACGGCATGGTCGTCGGGCTCTACGGCATCGGCGTCGTCATGGGCGCCTTCATCGGCCCCATGGTCGGCGGCGTGCTGGCCGAGGCCTATACCTGGCGCTACGCCTTCTACCTCATCGTGCCGGCGGCGATGGCGGCCTCCGTCGGCGTGTTCGTCGCCCTGCCGCGCATGCACAGGGCGGGCAAGGTGAAGCTGGAATGGACCGGCTTCATCCTCGTCTCCGTCGCCATCGCGGGCATTCAACTGGCGCTGTCGCGCGGCCAGCGCCTCGACTGGTTCCAGTCGCCGGAGATCGTCGTCGAGGTGTTCGCCGCCGCGCTCGCCTTCTACATGTTCGTGACGCACAGCCTGACCCACGACAAGCCGTTCCTCAACCTGCGCCTGCTGCTCAACCGCAACTACGCCATCGGCCTCGTGCTCGTCACCATCTACGGCATGCTCAACTTCACGCCCATGGTGATCCTGCCGGGGCTGTTGCGCGAACACATGGGCATGCCGGATTCGCTGATCGGCTATGTCGTCGGCTCGCGCGGCATCGGCGCCATGGCGGGCTTCTTCGTGTCCAGCTTCATCGGCCAGAAGTTCCCCAGGAAGACCATCCTGTTCGGCTTCCTGTGCCAGGTGACCGTGGGTGTCTGGCTGATGTCGACCAGCCTCGACACCACGCCCTTCGAATTCGGCCTCAACGGCGTGCTGCAGGGCTTCGCCGGGGGCGTGATCTGGGTGCCGCTGACGGTGGTCGCCTTCTCGACGCTGGACTCCAAGGACCTGGACGAGACGACCTCGGTCTTTCACCTTTTGCGCAACATCGGCTCCAGCTTCTTCATTTCCATGAGCGTGACCGAGATCGTGCGGTCCGCCGCCATGAACTACGAGCATCTGACGGAACGCATCTCGCCCTTCAACCCGGTACTCAAGCTGCCCTGGGCAATGGGCGGATGGGACGTGGAAACGGCGCAGGGTCTCGCCCGCCTGTCGCGCGAGATGGTCCACCAGGCGTCCATGGTCAGCTACCTGAACGCCTACGGCATGTTCGCCGTCGCCTCCGCCGCGGCGATCCCGCTGATCCTGCTGATCGCCCAGCCGGGCCTCAGGGACGCGCCGTCGCGGTCGTGACCGCCGCGCCTCAGCCGCGCGCCGGCGGCGTCTCCAGGTTGACCGTCACGTTCTTGCGCTGGGTGAAGCTTTCGAGCATGCCCTCAAGCGAGAACTCGCGGCCCATGCCGCTCTGCTTGTAACCGCCGTAGGACTGCCCCGGCACCTGGCCGACCCCCTGGTTGACCTGAACCCAGCCCGATTCGACGGCGTGCGCCGTGCGCAGGCCCTGACCGATGTCGCGCGTCCAGACATAGGCGGCCAGGCCGTAGTGGCTGTCGTTGGCCATGCGGATCGCGTCGTCCAGGTCGGTCCAGCGGATCGCCACCAGAACCGGGCCGAAGATCTCCTCGCGCGCCAGGCGCCAGTCGTTGGCGGCGTCGGCGAACAGGGTCGGCAGGGCGAAGTAGCCTTCGCTCAGCGGCCCCGTCTCGGGCGGCAGGCCGCCCATGACCAGGCGCGCGTCCGCGCGTTTCAGGCCTTCCTCGACGTAGCCGCAGACCTTGCGGAACTGCTTCTCGTTGATGATGGTGCCGACGTCCGTGGCCTCGTCCAGCGGGTCGCCCAGCTTCAGCTTGGCGGTCTTCGCGACCAGCTTGTCGAGGAAGGAATCGAAGATGTCCGCATGCAGGAACAGGCGAGAGCCCGCCGTGCACGACTGACTCTGCCGGGTGAACCGCATGGCGGCGATGATGCCGTCGGCGACCCAGTCCTCGTCGGCGTCGGGGAACACGATGGACGGGCTCTTGCCGCCCAGCTCCAGCGACACCGGCACGATGCGTTCGGCCGCCGCGCGCATCATGATCCTGCCGACCTCGGTCGAGCCCGTGAACGACAGCTTGGCGACGCCGGGATGGTTGGCAAGCGGCCCGCCGCATTCGGCGCCGTAGCCGGTCAGCACGTTGAGCACGCCCTTGGGCAGGTGTTCCTGACAGATGTCGGCCATCAGCAGCACGCCCAAGGGGGCGTCCTCCGCCGCCTTCAGGACCATGGTATTCCCGGCGACCAGCGCCGCCGCGATCTTCAGCGCCCCCAGCAGGACTGGGGCGTTCCACGGAATGACCGCGCCGACCACGCCCAGGGGCTCCCGCCGGGTGTAGTTCAGCACCTTCTCGCCCAGCGGCACGGTCTCGCCCTTCAGTTCGCCGCCGAGCCCGCCGTAGTAGCGGAAGATGTCGGCGGAGATCATGGCTTCGGGCCGTGCCTGGGTGCGCAGCGCGTTGCCGGTCTCCAGCGCGATGGTGCGGGCCATCTCCTCGGCCCGCGCCTCCATGGCGTCGGCGATGCGCAGCAGCGCCCGCCCGCGCTCGCGCGGCGCCGTGCGCGCCCAGCCGGGAAACGCCTTGGCGGCGGCGGCCACGGCCGCGTCCACGTCGGCGGCGTCGCCGCGCGGCACCTCGGTGATCGTCCGGCGGTTGGCGGGGTTCTCCACGGCGATGCGTTCGCCCGAGGCGCCGTCCACCCAGGCGCCGTCGATCAGCATGCCCTTCGGTTCGTAATGCCCTGCCGGGGCGGGTTTCTCCAATGCGGCGGTCGTCATGGTGGTCGTCTCCTGTCCCTGGTGGCCGGCCGGCCCTGCTGCGGCCGGGTTTGCGACAGGGTATAACATAGGTCCGCCCTCCCGCCAGGGGCCCCGCCGGGATTTCCCCTGGCCCGAACCGATCCGGACCCGCCGCGCCATGCCCAAACCCGCCCCACCCGTGATTGTCTGGTTTCGCCGCGACCTGCGTCTGGCGGACAACCCGGCCGTGGCCCGCGCGGCAGCGGCGGGCGGGCCGGTCATCCCCCTGTTCATCCTGGACGAGGGCAGGCCGGGCCCGCGCCCGCCGGGGGCGGCGTCCCGATGGTGGCTGCATCATTCCCTGAAATCCCTGGCGGCGGACCTGGAAAATCTGGGCGCGCGGCTGATCCTGCGCCGGGGGGCGGCAAGCAAGGTGCTCGACGCCCTGATCGCCGAGACGGGAGCGGGCGCCGTCCTGTGGAACCGGTGCCATGACAAGGGTTCGACCGAGCGCGACGCGGCCATCGCGCGGGACCTGCAGGCGCGCGGCATCCGCACCGAATGCCTCGACGCCTCCCTGCTGTTCGACCCCCGGGAAATCCGCACCAAGGCGGGCGGGTGGTTCAAGGTCTACTCCCCGTTCTGGGATGCCTGCGGCGCGGCGGGCGACCCGCCGCCGCCCGTACCGGCGCCCGACACCCTGGCGGCCCCCGCTGTCCGGCCCGGAAGCGACGCCCTCGATGACTTGACGCTGACGCCCAGGTCTCCCGACTGGGCGGCCGGATTCTCTGACCTTTGGACGCCCGGCGCGGCGGGGGCGGCGGCGCGGCTCGCCCGGTTTCTTGACGGGCCGGTCGCGGATTACGCGGACCGCCGGGACTTTCCCGGAATGCCTGCGATCTCGGGGCTGTCGCCGCATCTCGCCTGGGGCGACATCGGCCCGCGTCAGGTCCGGCATGCCGTCATGGAGCGGGCGGCGGCGGGCGAAGGCCGGGAGAAGTTCCTCAAGGAACTGGCGTGGCGGGAATTCGCCCATCACGTGATGTTCCATTTCCCGGACCTCACCGATACGCCGATGGACGCAAAGTTCCGGGCATTCCCCTGGGAGCCGGACGACCGCCTGTTGACGGCCTGGCAACGTGGCCGGACCGGCTATCCCATCGTCGACGCCGGGATGCGCGAACTCTGGGCCACGGGCACCATGCACAATCGGGTGCGCATGGTCGCGGCCTCGTTCCTGGTCAAGCATCTGTTGCAGCCCTGGCAGGCGGGCGAGGCCTGGTTCTGGGACACGCTGCTTGACGCGGATCCCGCGTCGAACCCTTTCAACTGGCAATGGGTCGCCGGTTGCGGCGCCGACGCTGCGCCCTATTTCCGCATCTTCAATCCGGTGCTGCAGGGCGGGAAGTTCGATGGGGATGGGACCTACGTGCGCCGCTGGGTGTCGGAGGTCGCGGCCCTGCCCAAGAAATACCTCCATGCGCCTTGGACCGCCCCCCAGGATGTCCTGGTCGATGCGGGCGTGACGCTCGGCCGCGACTATCCCGAACCCGTCGTCGAGCACAAATGGGCGCGGGACCGGGCGCTGGCGGCCTTCAAGTCGTTGAGGCGGGATTAGCGGGGTTTCTGCATCACCAAGGTCCGCCAACCGTTGACGGTGACATGGCGGACGAGTTTCAGGCCCTGGCGGCGGTGGGCGGTGATGACCAGTCGGGCGTCGCGGGTCACCAGGCCCGACAGGATGCACACGCCGCCGGGCGCCAGGTGGTGCGCCAGGTCGCGCGACAGCCTGCGGATCGGCCGGGCCAGGATGTTTTCCACGATCAGGCCGTAAGGGGCGGCCTGGCGCACGATGGGGGACCGATAGCCGGATGCGGTGACCGCGGTGAGCAGATGTCCGACGCCGTTGCGGTCGGCATTCAGGGCCGTGACCCGCACGGCCTCGGCGTCGATGTCCGTGGCGACCACGGGAACGCGCCACAGCTTGGCGGCGGCGATGGCCAGGATGCCGGAGCCGCAGCCGACATCGAGCACGCGGGCCGGGCGGTGGTTTCGCGCCAGGTCGTCGAGGCAGGTCAGGCAGCCCGCGGTCGACCCGTGCTCGCCCGAGCCGAAGGCCGTGCCCGCGTCCAGCATCAGCGGGATCAGTCCGACCGGCACCGCCCCGTCATGGTGGGAGCCGTGGATGAAGAAGCGGCCGAGCGTCAGCGGCGGAAATGCGAAGATGTTTTCCTTCAGCCAGTCGCGCGGAGGGATCAGGTCGATCACCGGCTCGGGCGCGCCGCCGCCCGGGAAGGCCGCGTTCAACGCCGCCTTCAACAGGGCCCGGTCCGGCTCGTCCACGGCGATGCCCTCGACGCGCCAAGGCCCGCCGTCCGCGTCGCCGAAGGCGGACACGCTTTCGCACAACGGGTCCAGGCAGGCCTCCAGAAACGGCACGTCGCGGGCCTCCGTGCGGAAGGAAATGGACCACAGGAAACGCAGGGCAGGGCCGGTCACGACACGCTTTCCACGAAACTGCCCATGACCTTCTTGGTCCCGGCCTTCTCGAAATCGATCTCCAGCTTGTCGCCGTCCTTGGCGGTGATGCGGCCATAGCCGAACTTCTGGTGGAACACGCGGGCCCCCACGGCCAGGCTGCCGCCCGCGCCGCGCTCGGCCACGC
>PFFW01000057.1:25486-25750 GCA_002781745.1 Rhodospirillales bacterium CG15_BIG_FIL_POST_REV_8_21_14_020_66_15 | reverse complement strand
CATCCGCAACATCATGAAGCGCGCCCCTCAGGCCCAGGCCCCCGGGGACGACCTTCATCTCGGCGATTTTCTGTTCCGCCGCGACCGGGGCGAACTGCTGCGGGGTGGGCACCCCGTGCGCCTGACCGACCTGGAGGCCGGATTGCTGAGCGCGCTTGCCGCGCGCCCGGGCGACGTGTTGACCCGCGACGACCTGATCGCCCGCACGGGTGCGGCCGGCGGCGGGCGTGCCGTCGATGTACAGGTCACCCGTCTTCGCCGTAA
>PFFW01000057.1:0-25426 GCA_002781745.1 Rhodospirillales bacterium CG15_BIG_FIL_POST_REV_8_21_14_020_66_15 | reverse complement strand
GCTGCGCCCCGATTGACGACATGGATATGCCCGGAAACCGCAGATGACGAGCCGTCGGCGATGACTGTGCGAACGACCATCAAGAACGCCCTGCCGAAAAGCCTGCTCGGCCGCGCGCTGCTGATCATCGTCACGCCCCTGATCCTGCTGCAGGTGGTGTCGGGTCTGATCTTCTACGAAACCCACTGGGACAAGATCTCCTATCGTCTGGCGCGCAGCGTCGCCGGCGACGTGTCGGCGATCGTGCAGCTCGTCACCGAGGACCCCAGTGAGGAAGGCCGCGAGCGCGCCGCCGCCCTGGCGGGGCGCAACATGGACATGTTCGTCACCTTCCTGCCCGGCGCCATCCTGTCCAACAAGGCCAAGGCGCCCGCCAACGACCTCGAGGACATGCTCGACGGCTCCATGCAGAGCTTCGTCGTCAAACCCTATCGCCTGGATTCCGAAAGCTCGGACCGCAACGTCATCATAGACGTGCAGCTTGCCGACGGCGTGCTGCGCGTAACGACCACGCGCAAGCGCCTGTTCTCGACCACCGTCTACGTGTTCGTCATCTGGATGGTCGGTACCTCGCTGATCCTGTTCGGTGTCGCCACCATCTTTATGCGCAACCAGGTCAAGCCGATCCGCCGTCTGGCGCGCGCCGCCGAGAATTTCGGCAAGGGACGCGACGTATCCGAGTTCAAGCCCGAGGGCGCGACCGAGGTGCGGCAGGCGGCGCAGGCGTTCATGGCCATGCGCGAGCGCATCCAGCGCCAGATCAAGCAACGCACCGACATGCTGTCCGGGGTATCCCACGACCTGCGCACGCCGCTGACGCGGATGAAGCTGCAATTGGCCATGCTCAAGAACGTGAACGGCATCGAGGACCTGTCGGCCGACGTGTCGGAAATGGAGCATATGCTGGAAGGCTATCTGGCGTTCGCCCGCGGCGAGGGGACGGAGAAGCCGGCGCCGACGGATCTGGGCATGCTGCTTGAGGACGTGGTCGGCCAGATTCGTCGCCGCGGTCGGCCCATCGACCTGCATCTCGAGGACAAGCTGAACCTGCCGCTCCGCCCCAACGCCTTCAAGCGCTGCGTGACCAACCTGGTGGAGAACGCCGCGCGTTACGGCCAGCACGTGTCCGTGCGCGCGGGACAGCGCGGCGACGCCATCGAGATCACCGTCGACGACGACGGCCCCGGCATCCCCGAGGACAAGCGCGCCGAGGTGTTCCGCCCGTTCTTTCGCCTGGACGATTCCCGCAACCCGGAAACGGGCGGCGTCGGCCTGGGTCTGACCATCGCCCGCGACGTGGTGCGCAGCCACGGCGGCGAGATCGTGCTGTCGGAATCCCCGGCAGGGGGGCTGCGCGGGCGTATCCGTCTGCCTCTCTAGGCTGAATGTCGATTGAACCTGGGCCGTCGGGATGCGTGCCGATGCAAAGGAGCCTTGGCGGATTTCATGGCATTTCCGCCGTCGCCAATTATAATGGTGTCCGATCAATTTTTGGTCCGATAATCGTGGCGCCGTGTCCCAGGGAGAGGGCGGCCCGGCGCCCTGGGGGGTGCAAGTGCCAGAGTCCCATCCGTCGAAAGTGCTGATCGCCGACGACCACGCCCTGTTCCGCAAGGGTCTTGGGTCGCTTCTGGAAATCATCGATCCCGATATCAAGGTCGTTGAGGCCGCCAGCTATCCCGAGGCGCTGCGCACGGCCAATGAAACGGACGACCTGGACCTCGCGCTGGTCGACCTGGGCATGCCGGGGATGGAACGCTTCGCCGGGTTGAACGCGCTGATCCGCTCGCTCGGCGGCGTGCCGGTGGTGGTGGTATCCGCGGCGGAAACGGCGGAGGAGATGAGCCTGGCCATGGACTGCGGCGCCCACGGCTACATTCCCAAGACACTGGACAGTACCGTCGTCGTCAACGCCGTCCGTCAGGTCATCGCCGGCGAAATCTACCTGCCGCCGACGCTGCTCGACTGGACGCCGGGCGGTACCAAGACCGAAGGGCCCGGCGGGCTGCACCTGACGCCGCGCCAGCGCGACGTCCTCAACCTGATGGCCGGCGGCAAGTCCAACAAGGAAATCGCGCGCATCCTGGGCCTGGCGGAGGGTACCATCAAGCTGCACGTCACCGGCCTGCTGAAGGTTCTCGACGCCAGCAACCGGACCCAGGCCGTGATCAAGGCGGCGTCCCTGGGGTTGACGCAGGGCCTGGATCACTGACCCCGCCGAAAGGGAGGGCGCATGTTGTCCCGCTTACCCTGGGCCGTGCTCGATGCCGGGAACCGGAGCCGGTGCGGCCGCCGGACCGTCACCCGTCTGACGGCGCTGCCGCTTCTGCTTGCCGCGGCCCAGGCCCATGCCGGCGCACGGGAGACCCCGGGCGCCGTCCTATATCCGGAACCGGCCATCGCGCTCGGCCTGATGCTGGCGGTTGCCGCCTTCGTCGGCGGCTACTTGCTGGCCCGTCGGCATATCAAGCCCGCGGCGGAGGCGGTCGCCGATCCCGTTCCGGAGGACGCGGCACCCGCGCAATCCCGGCCCGCGGCCGGCCGCGATCCGGAAACCGACGCCCACTACCGGATCATTTCCGAACTGACGTCCGACGTCGTCTATGCCTATGACGTGGCGCCCGACGGCCGGGTCACGTCGAAATGGCAGGTCGGCGGGATCGACGGCCTGGCCGGGCAGTCGGGCCAAAGCGACGCGCCGCTGGCCTGGCTGACCCAGATCCACCCCGACGACGTGCCGATCCTGGAATCCCGCGACCAGCGCCTGCGGCTCGGCATTCCCTCGACGGACGAGTTCCGCCTGTTGTCCGCCGATGGACGGGTGCGCTGGCTGCGTGTCTATTCGCGGCCCGAGCGGGACGCCAGCGGCGAGGTCGTGCGCGTCGTCGGCGCGGCCAAGGAGATCACCCAGGACAAGCGCTGGGAAGAAGCGCTGGCCGACAGCGAAAGCAAGCTGCAGGCGACGTCGCGCACCGCCCGGGTCGGCTACTGGGAACATTTCCCGGACGACAACCGCACCGTCTGTTCGCCCGTGCTGTGGCGCATATGGGGCCTGCGCCCGGGCCGTGCCGGTCCGACGGCAAAGGTGTTCCTCGACATGATCCATCCCGACGATCGGGCGCGAATTTCCGCCGCCTACGAGGATCCGGTGCCCAACTGCCGGCACGAATACCGGGTGCTGCGGCCGGACGGCACGGTGCGCTATGTCTTCGAGGACCTGAGCGCCGATTTCGACGAGCACGGCAGGGCCCGGCGGCTGTTCGGCGTGACCCAGGACATTACCGAACGCAAGCGCGCCGAACAGGCGTTGCGGGATTCCGAGCTGCGCTACCACGCCATCGTCGAGGACCAGACGGAACTGATCCGCCGCTGCACGCCCGACGGGCTCCGGACCTTCGTCAACGAGGCCTATTGCCAGTATTACGGCGTGCCGCGGGACAAGCTGATAGGCCACGCCGTCGGCTCGGAACTGAGCGATGCCGACGCCACCCAGCGGATGGCCATCATCCGCCGCATCGGGCCCGCCAACCCGATCGAGGAGAACCTGCACCGGGTCGTCGGCCGCGACGGCAAGGTGAGCTGGCAGCACTGGACCGAGCGCGCGGTGTTCGACGACGACGGCCGCGTGGTGGAAATCCAGGGGGTCGGGCGCGACGTTACCGCCACCAAGGAAGCCGAGGAAATGCTGGCCGAGGCCAAGGATGCGGCCGAGCAGGCGAGCGCGGCCAAGTCGCGCTTTCTCGCCGCCGCCAGCCACGACCTGCGCCAGCCGCTGCAGGCGCTCGCCATGTTCGTCAACGTGCTGTCGGAGCGCGATCTGGACGACAAGACGAAGCAGCTCATCAATCGCATCCGCGATTGTTCGGACGCGCTGGAACGCCTGCTGGGTTCGCTCCTCGACATCTCGAAACTGGACGCCGGCCTGTTCGTGCCGCAACGCCGCGAGTTCAACGTCGGCGCCGTCCTGGAGCGCCTGTGCTCGGAAATCCGTCCGCTGGCCGAGGAGAAGGGCCTGCGGCTTCGCATGGTGCCCTGCGCGCTGCTGGTCGACAGCGACCCGGGCCTGCTGGACCGGCTGTTGCGCAATCTGCTGACCAATGCCGTCCGCCACACCGAGAAGGGCAAGATCCTGGTCGGCTGCCGGCGCGCCGGGTCGTCCGTGCGCATCGAGGTCTGGGACACCGGCGTCGGCATCCCCGAGGATCAGTTGGGCATGATCTTCGAGGAGTTCCATCAGGTCGGCAATCCGGCGCGCGACCGGCGCGAAGGCCTCGGCCTGGGGCTCGCCATCGTGCAGCGCCTGTCCAACCTGCTCGACCATCCCGTCGAGGTGCTGTCGTGGGAAGGCCGCGGGTCGCGATTCGCCGTGCGCCTGCCCTTGGCGGGCGAGCACGCGCCGGCGGAAATGACCCTGCCGGCCGACGAACACGCCGACGTCGCCGGGGCCGTGGTGGTCGGCATCGACGACGAGGCCGACATCCGCGATGCCCTGGGCCTGCTGCTGACAGGCTGGGGCTATGACGCCGTGGTCGCCGGCTCGGCGGTCGAGGCGATCGCCAAGCTGGAGCAGGAACGCAAGCGGCCGGACCTGGTCGTCGCCGACTACCGGCTCAAGCTGGGGCACACGGGAGCCGATGCGATCCTTGCCATCCGCCATGTCTGGGGCGGCGATGTGCCGGGCTTCCTGTTGACCGGCGACACCGGTCCCGACCGTCTGCGCGAGGCCGCGGCGAGCGGCTTCGACGTCATGCACAAGCCGATCCAGCCGGAGAAGCTGCGTCTGATGGTCGCCGAATCCATCGCCCGTGCCCGCCACGCCGCGGCGGCCAAGGCGCGGACCCGCGCCCTGGAGAAAGACATGGAACGCCGCGCCTGAGGCGCGGAGGGATCAGAACAGGCGGCCGCCGTTGGGCACCTTCAGGCCCGGATGGATCAGAACGACCTCGCCGCCCTCGTCGGGAAAGCCCAGCACCAGAACCTCCGACATGAACTTGCCGATCTGCTTGGGCGGGAAATTGACCACGCCCGCGACCTGCAGGCCGACCAGGGCTTCGGGGGTGTAATGGCGGGTGATCTGGGCGGAGGTCTTGCGCTCGCCGATGGCAGGGCCGAAATCGACCCATAACTTGATGGCGGGCCGGCGCGCTCCGGAAAAGGGCTCCGCCCGCACGATGGTGCCGACGCGCACGTCGACGGCCTGGAAGTCGTCGAAGGTGATCTGCGGGGGTGGGGTGTCGGACATGGGCTCTCTCCTCCGGCCGCGAAATTTACCGGGCGCCCGCCGAGGCGCAACAAAAAAGGCCGCCCTCGGGGACGGCCTTCTTCGCAAGCGGGGAAAAGCCCGTTACTTGGTCTTGACCATCTGGCCCTTGACCTCGTCGAAGGCTTCGGAAATGCGCGCGTTGATCACCTTGACGGCGGTATCGTTGGCCTTGGTGACGACGTCGGCGACCTTTTTGGTGTTGGCGAGCGAGGCCTCGAAGGCGGTCTTGCACAACTCAAGTTCCTTGGCGGCGAGGTCCTGCGGGGTCGCGGCCTTGCCAAGGGTGTCGGCGGCCGAGGTGGCCTGGTCGAACACCGCCTTGAAGACCTCGGCCTGCTTCTGGGCAACCTGCTGGGCGCCCTCGAAGGCGGCCTGGCTGGCCTTGTTCAGGGCTTCCAGGTTCTTGCGCTGGATTTCCAGCACGGCGTTGACGTCGATGGTGTCGACGGCGCCACCCTTCATGGCCTTCATGACTTGGTCGGACATCTTGGTCGGGTCGAAGTCGGCATAGATCTTGGTGAAATCGGCAGCCCAGACGGGAAAGCCGTTCTTGTCAAGCTTGAAAAATTCGGCGTACATCGTGGTCGGTCCTCCATTGGAGCGCGTGTCGGGGAAGAGGCTTAGCGCATACGCAACAATTATGCTGCGTTGCAACAGTGCGGCCTTTATGAAACCTGTCGATCTCTAAGTCAAGGCTTATATTGCAGTGCAACAAAAACGCCGTCAGGCGGACGCCTCTGCCGCGGAGTCCGGAGCGGCGCCGGGGCGAGCGCGCCGGGTGACGCAGAGAACGCGGGCCGCGGCCTCGGCGCGGCGCAGGCCGCGGTCGAGCGCGGCCATGGTCTTGGACTGGTCGGCGCTGTCGTCGCCCAGCCAGACGCGGAAGGCGTCGGCGTAGACCAGGGCCAAGCCCTTGGCGCGAACGGCCCCGCCCAGGCCTGACGCACCCAGGCCGGCGGCCTCCAGCGCGCGGGCCATGGTCCGCGCCATGCGCGGCAGGAAACACAGCGCGCCCGGGTCGCACAGGGAGTCCTTGGCGATCTCGGCCATGGCCGGCCGGTAGGGCGCCAGCGCGTCGAACCGTTCCATCAGGAGATCGAACAACCGATCTCGGGCATCGCCGTCGCCGCCGTGTTCGGCGGCCGCCAGCATGCGGGCGTCGACACGGTCCTGGAAGGCGTTGACGACGGCGTACTTGGTGGGAAACGGGATCAGCACGTCGGCCAGCGACACGCCGGCCTCGGCCGCCACCTCGGCCAGGGACAGCCGTCGCCAGCCGTCCCGCGCGACGCAGGCCATGGCGGCGTCGATGATCGCGTCGCGCGTCGCCTCGGGTTTGCCGTCCTTGCGGGGTTTCTTGCTCTGGGGCCGCTTGGCCATGACGAAGCCTCCCTTGCCTGCACTTTTCATTATGTAGGCAGGATCGGCCCGATTTCCAGCGGACGGTGACGGCGCGGCTCAGCCCGCCAGTTCGCGGGACCGCTTGGCCGCGGCGGCGACGCAGGCGCTGACCAGGTCGCCCAGGGGGCCGGCGGCGGGATCTTCCTTGCCCGGGTCGCCGCCCATCAGGACCGCCAACCCGGCCGCCGTGGTGCCGCCGGGGCTGGTCACGTTCTGGCGCAGGACCCGGGGGCTGTCCTTGGCCGCGCGGTGCAGCAGCTCGCCCGCCCCTTCGACCGTGGCGCGGGCAAGGGCGTCGGCGAGGTCTCCGGGCAGGCCCGCCTCGCGCCCGGCGCGGGCCAGGCATTCGACCAGATGGAAGACATAGGCCGGGCCGCTGCCCGACAGTCCCGTGACGGCGTGCAGCAGGTCCTCGTCCGCGACCCAGTGGACCTGACCGACGGCGGTCAGCAGCTCGTGGCACAGCTTCTGCTGGGCGTCGGTGACGCGGGCGTTGCCGCAGGCCACGCTGACGCCGCGGCCGACGGCGGCGGGCGTGTTGGGCATGGCGCGGACGACGGCCGCCGCATTGCCCAGGCAGTTCTCGAAAAAGGAAATGGGCGTGCCGGCGGCGATCGACAGGAACACCGTGTCGGGTCCGACGAAGCGGCGGTAGGGCGGGGCGACCTGGGCCATGACCTGCGGCTTGACCGCGAACATGACCAGCTCGGGGGACAGGTCTTCGGCAAGGTCGTCCGCGCCGGCGGCGACGGTGACGCCGTGGTCGCGGCTGAGGGTGGCGGCGATGTCGGGATTGGGCTCGACGACGACGATGTCCCGGGCCGGGATGCCGCGGCCGATCCACCCCGCCATCAGGGCGCCGCCCATCTTGCCGCCGCCGACAAGCAACAGGGGACGGGCGGCCGTCACGTCGCGGCTCCGGTTCCGCGGGCGGCCGGGATCAGGCTTCGCCGACCGTGTCCACCATGGCGGCGGCCACGGCGTCGTCGGCGGTGCGGCCGCCCCAGATCACGTACTGGAAGGCGGGGTAGAAGCGTTCGCATTCGTAAAGCGCCGTTTCGACGATGTCCTCCATCTGGCTCATGGTCGGGCCGTTGGCCGCGCGCATGGGCAGGACGTGACGGAACATGGGCAGGCCTTCGTCATCCCACATGCCGAAATGGCCGAGCCAGAGCTTTTCGTTGACCCGGGCCAGCAGTTCATAGACCGGCGGGCGCCGGTCCTGGGGCACGCGCATGTCGAAGGCGCAGGTGAAATGCATGGCCTCGATCTCGTCGTTCCAGGCGAAATAGAGACTGTAGTCGCACCAAGTCCCGGGCACTTGCACGGCCAGTTCCTGGTCGCTGCGGCGGTCGAAGGTCCAGTCGTTTCCCTCCACGATCTGTTCGATCAGGTCCAATGGATTGTGCTTCTGGGTGTCTACGGCGAAATCGAGTGCAGGCATGGCCGCTCCTCCTTCGTGGCTCGACCGGCGGCGCCCGGCGGGCGCCTCCAGGCTTGTAGCCAAAGGTCATCCCACAACATCTCGGAGGTTACCGAAATATGGTATTTGTGGCCCCCTTGGATACAAGGGATAGCCTGCCTTAACGGAGTCTGCCGTGCAACACCCGAATGGGACGGTTGCCGGAAAATCTGTGGAAGAATCGGGAATCAGAAAGGTTTAGCGACGGCCGCGGGGACTGGGGGCCGGCGCAAGGTGCTGAAACGATTCCATATATGGAGACCCGGTTCAGGGCTTCGGTTTGGCGCCCTTGGCGGCGGGTTTTTTTACGGCGGCGCGCGGTTTGGCGGTTTTCGGAGCCCCCTGGGCGGCGAGCGCCGCCTCAAGCTTGGCGACTCGGGCCTCCAGTTTCTCCTGCGCCGCGCGGGCGTTCCTGGCGACTTCGGCCATGGCGTCGAATTCGTCGCGCGGCACCAAGTTGCCGTCGGCCAGGAAGCGTTCGATCTGCTGGCGGATCATGGACTCCATCTCGTCCCTGATGCCGGCGAGCGTCGCCACGGCGCCGTTGGCCACCTTGGCCAGGTCGTCGAGGATTCGGTTGGACGTCTGCATCGCTGAACTCCTTGGATCCCGTGTCCTTGAATATAACGGATATATGGCTCGGTCGCGCCGCCCGCGCAAGCGTTGGGCCGGTTGCCCCCCCCGGTTGCCCAGGGAGCCGGCCCAGCCTATAAGCAGCCCATGTACGTGGTCACCGGCGGCGCCGGCTTCATCGGATCGAACATCGTTCACGGGCTGGAGGCCGCGGGCCTGGGCCCGGTGGCCGTCGTCGACCGCATCGATTCGGAGGAAAAGGCCCGCAACATCGCCAAGCGCGAAGCCGTCGTGACGGTGGCGCCGGACGACCTGGCGGCGTTCCTCGACGACAACGCGGGTCGGATTCGCGGCGTCATCCACATGGGCGCCATCTCGGCGACCACGGAAACGCGGCTGGTGCGTATCATCAAGAACAACATCGTCCTGTCGCGGCGGCTGTGGGACTGGTGCGCCGATCAGGGCGTGCCCTACATCTACGCCTCCTCGGCGGCGACCTATGGCGACGGCAGCCAAGGGTTCGATGACGACGGCGCCATCGAGGCCCTTAAGGCGCTCAAGCCCCTCAACATGTACGGCTGGTCGAAGAACCAATTCGACATCTGGGTCGCCGAGCAAGTGGCGGCGGGGGCGCCGCGGCCGCCCGGGTGGGCGGGACTCAAGTTCTTCAACGTGTTCGGGCCCAACGAGTACCACAAGGGCCGCATGCAGTCGGTCGCCCGCCAAGTCTACGAGAAGGCCGCGCATGGGCAGGCCTGCACCCTGTTCAGGTCGCACAACCCCGGCTATCCCGACGGCGGGCAGTTGCGCGACTTCGTCTGGGTCGGGGACTGCGTCGACATGGTGCTGTGGCTGCTGGACCACCCCCGGGTCTCGGGCCTGTTCAACTGCGGGTCCGGCAAGGCGCGCAGCTTCGCCGACCTGGCCGCCGCCGTCTACCGGGCGCTGGGCAGGGAACCGATGATCGACTTCGTGCCGACGCCCGAGGACATCCGCGACAAGTACCAGTACTTCACCGAGGCCCGCATGGAGCGCATCCGCGCCGCCGGCTACGACCGCCCCCCGACACCATTGGAAGAGGGCGTGCGGCGCTACGTGCGGGATTATCTCACGGCCGGCGATCCTTATCTGTGACGGACAAGCGGACATGACCTTCGCACTTGCCTTTCCCGCCATCGACCCGATCGCCATCGAGATCGGCCCCATCGCCATCCGCTGGTACGCGCTGGCCTACATTGCCGGGCTGATCCTGGGATGGCGATACATGCTGCGCATGACAGGGGACCTGCCCTTGCGCGACGTCGAAGTTGCGGACGAGGAGGCGGAAGAAGGCAAGACCAAGACCAAGACCAAGACCAAGACCAAGATCATCCAGGAGCCTGTGGTGACGCGCCTGCACGTGGACGACTTCCTCGTGTGGGCGACCGTCGGCGTGGTCCTGGGCGGGCGGCTCGGCTACGTGCTGTTCTACAAGCCGGGGTTCTACCTGGAGCATCCGCTCAACATTCTCACGGTCTGGCAGGGCGGCATGTCGTTTCACGGCGGGCTCCTGGGGGTCTGCGTCGCGACCGTTCTGTTCTGCCGCAAGCGCGAGGTTCCGTTGTTCACCTTCGCCGACATGATGGGCTGCGCCGCCCCCATCGGCCTGCTGTTCGGACGTATCGCCAACTTCGTGAACGGCGAACTGTTCGGCCGCCCCGCCGACGTGCCCTGGGCCATGGTGTTTCCCCACGGCGGGCCGATCGCCCGCCATCCCAGCCAGATCTACGAGGCCCTGCTGGAAGGCCTGCTGCTGTTCGTCGTCTTGGCCGTCCTCAGGCGGCGGCCGGGCTTGCGGGCGCGGCCCGGCTTCCTGGCGGGGGCCTTCTTCGCGGGTTACGGCGCGGCGCGCATCACGGCCGAATTCTTCCGCGAGCCCGATGCCCACCTGGGCTTCCTGTTCCAGGGGGCCACCATGGGCCAGCTTCTGAGCCTGCCCATGATCGCCTTCGGCCTGTGGCTGATCCGGCGCTCGGGCCGCGCGCCCAAAGCCGGCGCATGACGGGCCTCAGGAACCACCTGCGCCGCCGCATCGCCCTCGAGGGGCCTCTCACCGTCGCCCGCTACATGGAGGAATGCCTCGGAAACCCCCGCCACGGCTACTACATGACCCGCGACCCCCTGGGACGGGCGGGGGACTTCACCACGGCGCCCGAGATATCGCAGATGTTCGGCGAACTGATCGGCTTGTGGGCCGCCGTGCAGTGGCGGGCCATGGGCGGGCCCGGCGCGGTGCATCTGGTGGAACTGGGGCCCGGGCGCGGCACCCTGATGGCGGATGCGCTGCGCGCGGCGGGGCAGGTGCCCGAGTTCCGTGCCGCCGCCCACGTGCATCTGGTCGAGACCGGCCCGGTCTTGCGGGAACGGCAGCGGGAAACGCTCGCCACCGCCCATCCCGACGTGGCGCCCAAATGGTGGAACGACCTCAGCCAGGTGCCGGACGGCCCCGCCATCGCCATCGCCAACGAATTCTTCGACGCCCTGCCCATCCGCCAGTTCCTGCGCGGTCCCGACGGCTGGCGCGAACGCCTGGTCGGCTGGGACGAAGACGCCGGCGGCCTCGCCTTCGTCCGGTCGGGCGCGCAGCCGACGACGCCGCTGATCCCGCCGCCGCTCGACGCCGCGCCCGAGGGCGGCGTGGTCGAAATCTGCCCCGCCGGCCTGCGCAAGGCCCATACCCTGGCGGCGCGGCTGGCGGCGCAGGGCGGGGCGGCGCTGATCGTCGACTACGGCCATGACCGCAGTGCCCCCGGTGACACCCTGCAGGCGGTGAAGGGCCACGAATACGCGGGCGTGCTGGACGATCCGGGCGATGTCGACCTGACGGCCCATGTGGATTTCCAGCAGCTTGCAAACGTCTGCATCCGGGCCGGGGCGGCGACCTTCGGCCCCGTCGGCCAGGGCGATTTTCTGTCGGCCCTGGGCATCCGCGAGCGGGCGGCGGCGCTGACCGCCAGGGCCGGCGAAGATCAGCGGGCCGACATCGAGGCGGCGCTCGACCGCCTGACGGGCGCCGACCAGATGGGCCGCCTGTTCCGCGTCCTCGCCGTGCAGCATCCGCGCCTGCCCAGGCCGTCCGGATTCGAACAGGCGGTTTGAAGAAAGGGCGGGGAACACGGTACAAGACGGCATGGCCCAGGACCTTGAGATCGTCAGCGCCCCCAACCTGGCCGCACAGGCCGGGGTGATCCACGCCTTCTTCACCCGCCGCGGCGGGGTCTCGGGCGGCATCTACGCCGGGCTCAACTGCGGCCAGGGGTCGAACGACGACACGGCCCACGTGCAGGAGAACAAGCGCCGCGCCATGGCGGCCCTGGGCCTGGGGGCGGACCGCCTGGCCCTGGTCCATCAGGTCCATTCGCCGGACGTGTGGACCGCCGACGCGCCGCGTGCGCGTCCCGACATGGTGAAGGCCGACGCCCTGGTCGGCCGCGTGCGGGACATGGCGCTGGGCATTCTCACCGCCGACTGCGCGCCCGTGCTGTTCGCCGACGGCAAGGCCGGGGTCGCCGCCGCCGCCCACGCGGGCTGGCGCGGCGCCATGGCTGGGGTTCTGGAGAACGCGGTGGCGCGCATGGAAGCGGCGGGCGCGGCGCGCGCGAACATCCACGCCGCCCTGGGCCCCTGCATCCGCCAGGCGTCCTACGAGGTCGGCCAGGACATGAAGGACGCCTTCGCGGTCCGCCACGACGATCATGACAGGTATTTCGCCGCCGGCAAGCGGTCCGGCCACTACCAGTTCGACCTGGCCGGCTTCATCATGGACCGGTTGGCGGCCCTCGGCCTTGCCAGCACCCACGACGTGGGGCTCGATACCTACCCGGACGCGGATCGCTTCTACAGCTATCGCCGCGCCACCCACCGGGGTGAGGCCGATTATGGGCGCGAACTGTCCGTGATCGCCCTGGGCGGCGGCTGAGGAGGCCCGGCCATGCCCTACCTGGCGATCTTGACCTTCGCGGGCCTCGCGGTGATTCTCGTCACCTGCGCGATTACCTGACGTCGCCATCGCGGGATGGCGGTCGAACCCGAGGGGCGACCTTGCAGGCAGCATTCCGGAATTGGACGGGCATCATCGCGGCGGCGGCCCTGGCCGCCGCGGTGGCCGCCTGTACGCCCGTGCCGCGCGCCTTCGCCCCCGGCGAGGAGGCGGACGTCGGCAAGGCCATCATCCACGGCACCTTCACCAAGGGGATCCAGGTCAACCCGGTGGAGGGCACGGCGCCCATCATGTCCAAGCTGCTGGCCCGCACCACGGTGGATTCGTTCGAGCCCTACGGCCTGCCGGCCGGGGTGTCGCCCTTCGATGCCTCCGAATACGTGCTGCACGGCCGCGCCCACCGCGACCGCAATCCCAACGCCATTCCCTACGTGACGATCCACTGGCAGCTTTCCAACCGGGAGGGGCACCTGCTGGCCGACCTGGAACAGCCCGTGGACGCGACGAGCGGCGAGTGGGAGTTCGGCGAGCCCGATGTCATCATCCGCGTGGCCGAGGACGTGGCCCGCCGGGTCGCCGCCGTCCTGGCGGGGATCGCCCCGGCCCAGCCGGAGCCGGCACCGGACAAGGGCATCTTCGTCATGCCCGTGGAGGGGGCGCCCGGCGACGGCGACTTCTCGCTGACCCGCGCCATCGCCGAGGCCCTGAAGGCGCGCGGCACGCGCCTGACCCGCTTCAGGGAGCAGGCCAAGTACGTGCTGACCGGGATGATGCAGGTCTCGCCCTCGGTCCAGGGCCGCCAGGGCGTACGCGTGACCTGGCGCCTGGCGCGTCCCGACGGCAAGGAGGTCGGCAAGGCCGAACAGGAGAACACGGTCCCGGCCGGCACCTTCGACACGCAGTGGATGCCCACGGCGCGCCTGATTGCCGCCGCCGCCGTCGACGGTATCCACGAGGTCATCAGCGGCTGGGAGGACCGGGAACTCCAGCTTGCCGAGGGCGGCGGCCTGGGTCTGCCCGACAACCTGGAGGGCGGCGAATTGCCCAGGCCGGGCGGTCCGAAGAAGCGTGTGATCGCCACGATGCAGGACCACGTGGTGCCGCCCGACGCCCCGATCAGCAAGGACGCGCCGGACGAGAAGAGCGCCCGGCAGGCGCTCGAGACCGCGCGCCCGAAGGAGGCGGGGGCGGTCGCCCCGGCCTCGGAGGAGAAAAGCGTCCTGGGACCCGAGGACGCGGGCGGCGAACAGGTGATCGAGGAGACCTTCCGGCCGCCCACCCTGCCCGGGCTGTCGGAAGGCAGCGCCAATACCTTCATGGTGGTCGAGATCACCGGCGCCCCCGGCAACGGCAATCGCCTGTTGGGCGAAGCGCTCAAGCGGGTGCTGCGCGCGCGCGACCAGAACGTCACCGACGATCCGCGCCAGGCGCGGTTCCTGCTGCGCGGCCTGGTGGTCATGTCCGCGCCCAAGGACGGCAAGCAGGACGCCCGCGTCGTATGGTCCGTCGAGGACAAGGACGGCGCGGCCCTGGGCAGCGCGGAGCAGCGCAACCGGGTCCCCGCGGGCGCGCTGGACGACAACTGGGGCGACACGGCCCTCGACGTCGCCATGGGGGCGGTTATCGGGATTCAGCGGGTTCTCGGCGACAAGGCGCGGCCCTTTGCCCGGCGCCTGCCCGCCGGCGCCGCGCCGCCGCCCGCGAAAGGCGTTGGGACTCTGCCGTGGGAGCCCGGTGAGGCGATCCCGCCGCCGACCCGATGACATATGATAAGTCCATGAAATTGAACGACTATGAAAGATCGTTTACAGTCGGGACCGGCGTTGTTAGAGTCCGCGCGCCGGACGCGGGAATTGGCCGCATCGGCGCTCGGCACCGGGCTTCTCCAGGGGTGGTTTTGCTCCGCCTTCGGACGCAAAACGAAAGTGCGTAGCCATGAAAATTCTCGCCTGCAATTCCAACCGGCCGCTTGCTGAAGCGATCTCCGCCTACCTGAACCTGCCGCTGACCAAGGCCAGCATCCGGCGCTTCTCTGACATGGAGGTGTTCGTCGAGATTCAGGAGAACGTGCGCGGCGAGGACGTGTTCGTCATCCAGTCGACCTCGTTCCCGGCCAACGACAACCTGATGGAATTGCTGGTGACGCTGGACGCGCTCAGGCGCGGCTCCGCCCGCCGGGTCACCGCCGTGCTGCCCTATTTCGGTTATGCCCGCCAGGACCGCAAATCCGGCCCGCGCACGCCGATCTCGGCCAAGCTGGTCGCCAACCTGATCACCGAGGCGGGGGCGGACCGCGTGCTGACCATGGACCTGCACGCCGGCCAGATCCAAGGCTTTTTCGACATCCCGACCGACAACCTCTATGCCGAACCGGTTCTGACCAAGGACATCCAGGACCGCGAGAACGGCTCCGACCTGGTCATCGTGTCGCCGGACGTGGGCGGCGTGGTGCGCGCCCGGGCCCTGGCCAAGCGTCTGGACGGCGACCTTGCCATCATCGACAAGCGCCGCGAGCGCGCGGGCGTGTCCGAAGTCATGAACATCATCGGCGACGTCGAGGGCCGCAAGTGCATCCTGGTCGACGACATCGTCGACAGCGCCGGCACCCTGTGCAACGCCGCCGTGGCGCTGATGGAGCAGGGGGCCGAGGCCGTCTCGGCCTACGTCACGCACGGCGTCCTGTCGGGCGGCGCGGTGGCGCGCGTGTCCTCGTCGCCGCTCGACCGGCTGTGCATCACGGACAGCATCATGGCGACCGAAGCCGTGCGTGTGTCCCACAACATCGAACAGTTGACTGTCGCGCCGCTGATCGCCGAGGCCATGCGCCGTATCTCCGAGGAAAGCTCGGTCTCCTCCCTGTTCAACTGACGCGCCGGCGGACGTAGGTTCGCCCTCGCGCTTCGTCTAATTTTTACGCCCCCTTGATTTAAGCACTTGATGCGCCGAACGTTTTTCCGCGCCGTGACATTTCTGTGACCGTTTCGCCCGCAGTTGCCCCAGTTTTATCGCAACACGGGCCGGACACCTCTTCATATCCTTTTGGTCGACCGGGGACAGGAATCGTCGGGTTGCGCGACCGGAAGGAAACACGCGATGGATTGCAGGAGACGCGCTGGGTCCCGCGGTCGGCGGTGCGGGCGAGTGCTGGCAATCGCCGCCGCCGTGACGTTGGCGGGGTGCGGCAAGCTTACGGCAAACGGCGCGAGCCTGTACGGCGAGCCCTTGCGGGCGTGCCTCGAGGGCGGCGTTCCGGCGCAGGCCGTTACGGATTTCGGCGTCCGCGAACAAGGCCAAGGCCGCGACTATGAATACACTCCCCAGGATACAGACGCCGTCATCTCCGTCGCGCGCCAGAGCGGCCTTAACCTGGCCCGGATTCGCAACGGCACGACCGAGGTGCCGCGTGTCTTCGCCACCGCGCTTCCCGCGGATTTCGGCAGCGACCAGCCCGAGGCTACGCGCAAGTTCGCGTTCGTGGCGATCGTCCTTCCCCTGGTTCTCCACGCAAACGAGGAGATCGAACGGGACAGGCGCCTGGTGAACCGCGCGGCGCGGTGTCCGGACGGCATCGGTCCCGCCAACGGCGCGGCCGCCAGCCGCATCGCGGGCCTTCACGAGGAATATGGAACCGGCGGCGACCACGCGGCATTGCTGCGCCGGCTTGACGTCGTTCCGCCCTCGATCGTCATCGCGCAGGCGGCGATCGCCACCGACTGGGGTGCCTCGCGCCTTGCGTGGCGGAGAAACACGCTTTTCGGACGGCGATCCCAGGAAGCCACCGGCGTTACGGCCGTTCCGTCTGTCATGGCATCCGTGCGGGCCCACATCCGCATGCTCAACATCGATCCCGCGTTTACGGAGTTCCGCGATCAGCGGGCCAAGCAGCGCCGGGTCGCCGACCGGCTCTACGGGCCGGAACTCAGCCAGACCCTGGCCGGCTACTCGCGACGCGGGGACGCCTATGTCCTCGACCTGCGGACGTTCATTCTCGGCAACGCGTTCGACCAGTTCGACCAGGCCAGGCTGGCCGACGGCACGCCGATGCCGTTGGCCGCCGCATCGGGGCCACGCATCGGGGACGGAGGATGATGACCATGTTCGACGACCGCGCGCTTCCCCCGCCCGGCCACCCCATGCGCCGCTGCGCCCTGGGCCTTGGGCTGTTCGCGGTTCTTGATCTCATGTTTCTCCATTTCCATACAGTCGACGCCGGGTCCGACGTCTCCGGGGCGATCGGCAGCCTGAATGCGCCGGAGGCCCGCGGCACGGGCAGCATCGTGGCGGGCGATCGCTTGATCGAGATCCTGGAAACGGTCGAGGACAATAAGAACGCCGTTCTGCGGGTCGCCAATTCCGACACCCGCTACAGGGTCCGGCCGATCGCCAGCTTCACGGCGAACGGCCGTCAATGCCGCACATTCACGTTGCGGAGGCTCGGGTCGACGAACGCGCGCGAGTCGTTGCGGACCGCCTGTCGCACACCCAACGGCGACTGGAACGTCAGCAAGATCCCCGATCCAGTTTCTCATCCGTAGGCAGGGCTGAAATCAATAATCCGAAGGAGGTTCTATTCCATGCGTGTCCTCATTCCTGTTGTTTTGATCGGTGTCGCGGTCGTGGTCCAAGGCTGCGCCGGCGTCGGGTTGACGATGCTGGGCGTCGGTGGCGGGACCGCCGCAAGTGTCGGGGTGAACCACACTCTCAGCGGCATCAGCTACAAGACCTTCACTGCGTCGCTGCCCGAGGTGCGGCGGTCCACGCATGTCGCACTCAAGGACATGGGCATAAAGGTCACGGACGAAAAGGACGTCGAGGGCGTGCGGAAGATCATGGGCACGGCCAAGCAACGGATCGTCGAGATCGAACTGGAATCGTTGACCCCGAGCACCACCCGAATGCGCGTGACCGTCATGGAGGAGGGCGGGTTCTTCCGCGACAGTTCGACCGCTACGGAAATCATCATCCAGGCGGCGACCGCGCTTGACACTCCGATGGCGGCGGACGCCGCCGGCGGATCGGTGCCGAGCCGTTGAGTCAGACGCGGCGCCGCCGTCATTCTCTGAAACCCTCTAACCGAAGGAGGACTTCAATGAACATCAATTCCAGGACCAATCGCACGATGCTGGCGATCGCCCTTGTCGCCGGCCTGTTCGGCAGCGCGGCGGCTTATGCCCAGACAGCCACCGACGATGGTACCGGCGCCGCGGATACCAGCGGCAATACCGCCTCCAGCTTCGAAAACCTGTCTCCCGGCGGGCAGAAGATCGCGCGCTCGCTGTTCGAGGCCCAGGAGGTCCAGGACACCGGCACAGGGGGCGGCACGGGCGACGGAACGACCGCCGCGGCGGATGGCGACGGCACGGTTTCCGCGTCGGCGTTTGCGGACGGGCAGCCCGCCACGTTGGACCAGATCGCCAAGGCGAAGGCCGACGGCAGCGGTTGGGGGCAGGTCTTCAAGGAAATGAAGGCCGCCGGCCTGGTTTCCGAGAAGAACCTGGGCCAGGTCATCTCCAAGGCCAACCGGGCGGAACGCCTGGGCGGCGTGACCGACGGCGGTGGAACCACGGACACCGGAACGGATACCGGTGCGGATACGGGCGCCGGTACCGGTACGGAAACGGGCACGGCCACAGGCACGGATACCGGCACGGATACCGGCGCGACCGGTGAGGGGACCGCAACGGCGGCGGCCACTTCGACGGCGGCCGGTCCGGCGGCGGCGCAAAGCGTCCCCCGGGGACGCAGCCACGTCGTCATCACCAACGCCAGCGGTCAGACCGTGTCGATTGTTCGGGGCCGCGGCGACCTGCACAAGGCGACAGGAGCCGCCGCGCGCGGCGGCAAAGGTGCGGCCGTGACCGCCTCGGCGGGCGGCACGGCGAAGGCCGGCGCGTCCGGCAACGCCTTTGGCGCGGCGTCGCATGCCGGCAAGGGGGCGGGGATCGTCTCCGGCGCCGGTGGCGGCGTCGCGGTCGGCGGCGGAGCCTCGCACAAGGCGACGTTCGGCAACGGCAACGCCCACGGCGGCGGCTCGGCGGCCTCCGGAATCGTCTCCGGCGCCGGTGGCGGCGCTGCCGCCGCGGGGGCACAGGCCGGTATCGGACATGCGGCCGGCACCGCCAACAACGGACGGGGCCATGCCTTTGGCAACGGACGAAAGTAGGTATTTCGGCAGTCTGCTCTGCAATGAGGAACACCGCTTCAGTGTCCCGGCAGGGACGTCCCCCTGCTGCTAGTCCCCCCTCTAGCCTCCCCCTCGACTGAAGCGGCGCGGCGTAGTTCCGGAAACGGAACTACGCCGCATCTTTTCGGGTAGCCCGAGCCCAGCCAAAAATCGGAAAAGTAATTTCCTGAATAGCTCGGAAATTGACCCAGGTCATGGTGCCTCCGGTCGCTTCGCGCGAAAAAGCGGAGACGACGGGTAACCCGGGCGGGCGATTCGCCGTCCGAGGCGGAATTAGATGGAGGATTGGATCATGTTCAGGAACGTCAATCGGGTGACCTTGTCTGCCCGGTCAATTATCTCTTCGGTCGGGGCCATTGCCCTCGCTTCAGTCATCGCCGGGTCCCAGTCGCCGGCCGCTGCGGCGGAAATCGACTGGTCAAAGGTGCCGGCCAAGACGGTCAAGCTTTTCTATCCCGGTCAGTCGGCATACAGCTGGTTGGCCAGCAGCGCGCACAAGCGCGCGGACAAGAAGGTTCTGGCGGGGGACGCCTGCGTGAGTTGCCATGAGGGCGAAGAGGCGGATATCGGCAACCTCATCGTTTCGGGCAAGAAGCTTGAGCCCAACCCGATCCCCGGCAAGGAAGGGGTGAAGGACCTGAGCGTCCAGGCCGCCCACGACGACACCAATCTGTACCTGCGGTTCGAATGGAAATCCCAGGCCGACCGCGAGGGCCGCATGCACAACATGATCCGCTTCGACGGCAAGGAGTGGAAATGGTACGGCAGCCACCGGGCCAGCAAGGCGGTCCGCGAAGGCAAGACGCCGCCGGTCTATGAAGACCGCCTGGCGATCATGGTCGACGACGGCCGGGTGCCGAACTTCGCCAAGCAGGGCTGCTGGCTGACCTGTCACGACGGCATGCGCGACATGCCCAAGGAGGCCAAGGGCGACATCGTTAAAGGTCATGCCTATCTGGGCGGGGTGAAGAAACAGTCGGACGTCCGCAAGTACCTTCCGGCGTCGCGCACGGATGCGGCGGCAAGCTGGGACAAGACCAAGACGCCCGAGGAAATCGCCAAGATTCAGGAAGCCGGCGGCTTCCTCGACCTCATGCAATGGCGGGTCGCGCGCAGCAACCCCGTGGGCATGGCGGATGACGGCTATGTGCTGGAATACCGCAACTTCGACGCCGGCAAGAAGATGTTCTCGTGGAACGTCGACAAGAAGACCATGACGCCGAAGTTCATGTTCGACAAGTCCAAGACCGGCTACACCGCGTTGCGCGAAGCCGACTTCACCGATCCGTCGAAATCGACGGCGATCATCAAGGAAGCCAACGCCAAACCCTATGACCCGGCTGCGGGCTTCAAGGAGGGCGATATCCTGCCGGGACGTCTGCTGACCGCCAAGACCGAGGGCTCCGCCGGCGACAACGACTCCGCCAAGGGGACCTGGAAGGACGGAACCTATACCCTGGTGTTCCGCCGCAAGCTCGATACCGGCCACCCCCTGGACGACAAGATCCTCAAGGTCGGCGGCGTCTACACGATCGGTCTTGCCATCCACGACGACAACGTGACGACCCGGTTCCACCATGTGTCCTTCCCGCTGTCGCTTGGGATCGGGGCCAAGGCGGACATCACGGCCGTGAGCCTGAAGTAGATTCAGTGGTGCGAGAAGCCCGGGCCAGCTATGGTCCGGGCTTCTTCCCACGGAAGGTCGTTCAGTAATCTCTCCACCGGTCGAGGGTCAGCGCATGAAACTGCCGTCTTTTCTGTCGAAAACAGTGATCTTTGTGTTCGTGATCGGCGGTGCGGCGGGGCTGCTCGCCGCCCTGGCGGCCGAGGAAATGGACCGGGTGACCGGCACCGACGAATTCTGTACCTCCTGCCATGCGATGGCGACCTATATCGCCAAGTCCGAGACCTATCTGAAATCCGCCCATCAGACGACCAAAAGCGGGGTGCGCCCCGGTTGCGCCGATTGCCACATTCCAAAGGGGCTCGTGGCGGCGACCTATACCCACATCGTCAACGGTGTCAGCGATCTGATCGGGGAATATTCCCACGACTGGACGGACCCCAAGGTCTGGGAGGCGGAGAAACCCCGCCTGGCCTACGCGGTGCGGGACTGGATGCGGGCCAACGACAGCATCACCTGCCGCGGCTGTCACGAACAGGCGTCGATCAAGCCGGAACGCAAGCGCGGCCAGCGTCAGCACAAGGAGGCGTTGTCGACCGGCATGACCTGCATCGACTGCCACTACAATCTCGTCCACGAGGAAGTGAAACCACGGGACAGCTTCCTGAACAGCGCGGGGACCTCGAAATGAGGACGCCCGGCAGGGAAACGGGGTGACCGGATGACGACGCCAAACGACCCTGGAGTCGTTGCGGCCGACGCGGTGTCCGCGGCTTTTGATCCCGGGCGCTACGAAAGGATCGATTCCCGCGGGGCGAGCCCGGGTGTCGGCGCGCTGATCCCGGCCTACCTTCGAGACGTCTACGAATGGGCCTACCTCAATCCGGCCAACGCCCGCATTCTCGACACCTCCCTGGTCGTCTCGGCGATTTTGCTGGGCAACAACCGCCGGCTCCAGCGCGCCCTCCTGGCGGAGATTTCCCCGGGTCAGCGCGTGCTTCAGGCGGCGCACGTCTACGGCGACCTGATCCCCCGCATGGCGGCGCATATAGGGCCGCAGGGGTGGCTTGACGTCATCGATGTCGTCCGCCTGCAGGCGGCCCACTGCCGCCGCAAGCTCGAGGGGTTCGCCAACGCGCGGGTGCGGATTGCCGACGCGGGCGGCTATGCGGGCGGGCTGTACGACGTGGTGTCTTGTTTCTTCCTGCTGCATGAGCTTCCCGACGACCGCAAACGCGCGGTCGTCGACAATCTTCTGGCGCAGGTCGGACCCGGCGGCCGCGCCGTCTTCGTCGATTACCATCGCCCGGCCGCCTGGCACCCGTTGCGCGGCGCATTCCGCTACATGTTCAAGCTTCTCGAGCCCTTCGCGGAAAGCGTCTGGCATCATGACGTGAGCGACTATGCCAGCGTGTCCCGCGGCTTCAGTTGGGAGAAACGGACGTTCTTCGGCGGGCTGTACCAATGCACGGTGGCGGACAGGCGCTAGGCGGCACGCACCGCCGCCGTCCGTTTCCTCGTCGGCCTCTGGTCTCCGGCCTCGCCCTTTGATCTAATAGGGGCAGCCGGCGCGTTCCCGACGCCGAAGATAAATCCCGTGTCACAGAGGCTATCCCATGATCACCTATCTTAAACGCGGCAAGAGTGCCGAAGACGTGGCCGAGGCCGACGCCAAGGTCCGCAAGACGGTCGAGGACATCCTGGCCGACATCGAAAAGCGCGGCGACGCCGCCGTGCGCGACCTGGCCGAGAAGTTCGACGGACTGGCGCGCGACGATTTCCGCCTGTCCGAGGACGAGATCGCCGCCGCCGTCGCCAAGGTGTCGGACGACGACATCGCCGACATCAAGTTCGCCCAGGCGCAGATCCGCAACTTCGCCCAAAAGCAGAAGGAATGCCTGCAGGACCTGGAAGTCGAAACCCTGCCGGGCGTCATCCTGGGCCACAGGAACTTGCCGGTGAATTCCGTCGGCTGCTACGTGCCGGGCGGCAAGTATCCCATGGTGGCCTCCGCCCACATGAGCGTGGTCACGGCCAAGGTCGCAGGCGTGCCGCGCGTCGTCGCCTCGGCCCCGCCCCAGGGCGGCCAACCCCATCCCGCCATCGTCGCCGCCATGCACCTGGCCGGCGCCGACGAGATCCTGGTGCTGGGCGGCGTGCAGGCCGTGGGCGCCATGGCGCTGGGCACCGAAACCGTCAAGGCCGTCGACATGCTGGTCGGTCCCGGCAACATGTTCGTGGCCGAGGCCAAGCGCCAGCTTTTCGGCCGCGTCGGCATCGACCTGTTCGCCGGGCCCACGGAAACCCTCGTCATCGCCGACGACACGGTGGACGCGGAAATCTGCGCCGTCGACCTGCTGGGGCAGGCCGAGCACGGCCCCACCTCGCCTGCCTGCCTGCTGACCAATTCGCGCGCGCTGGCCGAGGCGACGATGGTCGAGGTCGAGCGGCAGCTCGGCGTCCTGCCCACGGCCGACATCGCCCGCCAGTCCTGGGCCGACTACGGCCAGGTCATCGTTTGCGACACGGTGGACGAGATGGTCGAGGAGGCCGACCGCCTGGCCTACGAGCACGTGCAGGTGATGACCGGGGACCCGGACTATTTCCTCGACAACATGACCAACTACGGCGCCCTGTTCCTGGGCCCGCGCACCAACGTTTCCTTCGGCGACAAGGTGATCGGCACCAACCATACCCTGCCGACCAAGAAGGCGGCGCGCTACACGGGCGGCCTGTGGGTCGGCAAATTCATGAAGACCTGCACCTATCAGAAGGTGCTGACGGACGAGGCCTCGGCACTGGTCGGCGGCTATTGCTCGCGGCTCTGCGCCATCGAGGGCTTCTCGGGCCACGGCGAGCAGGCCAACATCCGCGTGCGCCGCTACGGCCAGGGCAACGTGGAACCCTACGGCATTGTCGCGAAGAGGTAAGCCCATGGAGCTGCCGACCACACCCAGCTTCCGCCTCGACGGGCGCAAGGCGCTGGTGACCGGCGCCGGGCGCGGCATCGGCCTCGCCGCCGCGGCGGCCCTGGCGGATGCGGGTGCTCACGTCACCCTCTGCGCCCGCTCCGGCGCCGAGGTCGAGGCCGTGGCACAGGCGATCCGCACGCGCGGCCAGCAGGCCGAGGCCTTCGCGCTCGACGTCACGGACCGCGAGCGCGCGGCGACCGAGATCGCCGCCCGCGGGCCGTTCCAGATCCTGTTCAACAACGCCGGGACCAACCGGCCGGCGGAACTGGTGGACGTCACGCCGGAAGATTACGACCTGGTGACGGACCTGAACGTGCGCGCCGCCTTTTTCGTCGCCCAGGCGGTGGTGAAGGGGCTGCTGGCGGCGGGGCTGCCCGGGTCGATCATCAACGTATCGTCGCAGATGGGCCTGGTCGGCGGACCGAAGCGCACGGTCTACTGCGCCACCAAGCACGCCATCGAGGGCTTCACCAAGGCGCTCGCCCGGGAATTGGGGGAGGCGGGCATCCGTGTCAATACCATCTGCCCCACCTTCATCGAAACGCCCATGACCGCAGGAATGCTGGACGACCCGGATCTCGCCGCCATGGTCAAATCCAAAATCGTGCTCGGTCGCCTCGGCAAGGTCGAGGACCTGATGGGCGCCATCGTGTTCCTCGCCTCCGACGCCTCGGCCCTGGTGACGGGGGCGTCGCTGGCGGTCGACGGCGGTTGGACCGCCCATTGACGCAGGAGGCGGGACAACCATGTGGCAAACGCCGATCACGCCCCGGGTATCGGAAACCGACGGCGCCGGGCACATCAACAACACGGTCGTCCCCGTGTGGCTGGAGGCCGGGCGGCGCGAGGTGTTCCGCATCCTGACCCCGGACCTCAGCTTCGCCACGTGGCGGGTGGCGCTGGTCAACATGAACGTGGACTATCTGGCGCAGACCTATTTCCAGCAGGAGGCGATGGTGAAGACCTGGGTCGGGCGCGTCGGCACCAAGAGCTTCACCCTGTACGAGGAGCTGTGGCAGGGCGACCGCCTGTGCGCCCGTGGCGCCGCGACCTACGTGTATTTCAACTACGAAAAGGGCTCTTCGGAGCCGATTCCCGTCGAGGCCCGGCGGGCGCTCCAGGCCCATCTGAAGGAATAATCAGCGTATGTCTTTCTACGCCGTCGTGACCATCGCCTTCGGCCTGTCCGCCGACGCCTTCGCCGTGTCCCTGGGCCGCGGGGCGTCGGGGCGGTTCCGCACCCTGCTGGCGGCCGCCCGCATGGGCCTGATGTTCGGCGCCAGCGAGGCGACGATGGCGCTTCTCGGCTATCTGTTGGCCGCCCGTTTCGCGGACTACGTGACCGAGGCCGACCACTGGATGGCGTTACTGCTATTGGGCGCCGTTGGCGGCCATATGATCTACGAGGCGGTGTCCGGCGAGGACGAGGCGGAGGCGGTACGGTCCGCCAAACGCGGCATCCTCGGCAACATCGCGACCGTGGTCGGCACCAGCATCGACGCGGCCGCCGTGGGCGTGGCGCTGTCGGTGGTCGAGGCCGACATCTGGCACGTCGTCGCCGTGATCGGCGCGGTGTCCTTTTCCATGAGCACCCTGGGCCTGCTGATCGGCCCCCGGGTCGGGCGCTTCCTGGGCCCCTGGGCCGAGGTGGCGGGCGGCCTGGTGCTGATCGCCATCGGCGTCTACATCTTCTACACCCACACGGCGGGCGCCTGACGGGTTGCGCCAGGGTACCGGAAACGTCCGGAGTCAGCGGCGATACGGCCGGTATTGACCGGAAACGGCCATGGGGCTATGTATGCGCGCCCTCGCGAGAGGGTCGTTCGCCGCCGGCACCCCTGGAGGCCGGGGCTTTTCTAGACTGATACGGAGTTATGCCATGTCTGGTAACACCACCATGACGGCGGAACCCCGCGATCGGGCAGGCAAGGGGGCAGCCCGCGCAACCCGCCGGTCCGGCCGCGTTCC
>PFFW01000083.1 GCA_002781745.1 Rhodospirillales bacterium CG15_BIG_FIL_POST_REV_8_21_14_020_66_15 | reverse complement strand
GGCAAAATAATTGAACATGGCAGGGAACCTATCCTCCCCCTTCGATTTATGCCAGTGCACCGATCATTCCAAGGCCTGGCGCAGGCCCGCCGCCGCCGCCCAGGGGCAGAGGGCGAGCGCCCCAGCCAGGATCGCGCCCAGCAGCAGCAGGGGCGCCCTGGCCGGAAAGCCGCCGATGGCGGCCTCGACCGCGCCGACGCCGAAGATCAGCACCGGGACGAACAGCGGCAGGATAAGGAGGGCCAGGAGCACGCCGCCCCGGCGCGACCCCAGTATGAGGGCCGCCCCCACGGCGCCGATCAGGCTCAGCGTCGGCGTGCCGAGGAAAAGCGCCAGGAGCAGCAGGCCGAAGCCATCCGACGGCATGTTCAGAAGGATCGCCAGCACGGGGGCGGCGACGATCAGCGGCAGGCCGGTGACCAGCCAGTGGGCCAGTACCTTGGCCAGGACGACGATCTCCAGCGCCGGCGGACTGAGGGCCAGAAGCTCGAGCGAGCCGTCCTCGAAATCCGTGTGGAACAGGCGCTCCAGCGACAGCAGCACGGACAACAGCGCCGCCACCCACAGCACCCCCGGCGCGATGCGGGCCAGCACGTTGGGCTCGGGCCCCACGCCAAGCGGGAACAGCACCACGGCGATGACGAAGAACATGACGACCATGGCGCTGTCCATGCCCTGGCGCAGGGCCAGGCGCAGGTCGCGCATCAGGATGGCGCGAAAGCCGGTCATGCGGCGGCCTCGTCGGCGGCCAGGGCGCGCGCGGCGAAGGCGGCGAGGTCCAGATTGCTTGCCGCCTCCAGGCCCAGGTCCGAATGGGTCGACACCACGGCCATGCCGCCCGCGTCGCGGTGGCGGCGGATCAGGGCACGCAGGCGATCCGTGGTTTCCGCGTCGAGCGCGGTCGCCGGTTCGTCGAGAAGCCAGAGGGCGGCGGGGGCCAAGGCCAGGCGCGCAAGGTTCACGCGCCGCTTCTGCCCGGCCGAGAGGAACCGCGCCGGCAGGTCGGCAAGATGCGCGATGCCGAGGGCGTCGAGCGCCGGGTCCACCGATTGCGCCGCATCCGCGCCCATGAGGCCCGCCCAGAAGGCCAGGTTCTCGGAAACCGTGAGGGCCGGCTTCACCGCGTCCAGATGGCCGAGGTAGCGCAGCCGCAGGCGGTGGGCGTCGGGATCGTCGGCCACGGGTGCCCCGTTCCAGGACAGGCTGCCCGCCGCCGCCGGCAGAAGTCCCGCCATGAGGCGCAGCAGGGACGACTTGCCCGACCCGTTGGGCCCCGTGAGAACCAGGGCCCCGCCGCCTGCCAGCGCGAAATCGAGGCCGCGGAACACGGGCCTGGTGCTGCGCACGCAGTCGAGCGATGTGCCTTCGAAACGGTCCACGGCTGCGAGGCTCCTCCTTGGCCGGGCGACGGCCGCCCCGGCCAGTAATAGCCCGGACGCCATCGCGAATACAGGGTCTTGGTTTGACATTCGTCAATGCACGCGGAGGTGGATCGGAGTGTGATGGCGGTCTCGGTTTTCACCGCCAAACAGGAGATCAGAGATGGCCAAGAAGCCCGCCGCCAAAACCCCCGCCAAAACTGCGGCCAAGGCCCCGGAACCCAAGGAAACCTTCCGCCAGAAGCTGTCCGACGTGTTCGAGGACATGTGGGAAACCATCGGCAAGCATCACATGTCCATCTCCGGGCGCGCCATCGGCGGGGAAGAGCCGGTGGCGGACCTGACGAAGTCGGCCAAGGCCCTGACCTACTCGTTGGAGGTGCCCGGCATGACCGAGGGCGACATCCACGTCTCCGTCTCCGGCGGCCTGCTGACCGTGTCCGGCGAGAAGAGCACGGAACGGGAAGAGAAGGGCGAGGGCTTCGTGTTCCGCGAACGCAGCTACGGCAGTTTCGCGCGCACCTTCGCGCTGCCGGCGGAGGCCCTCGAAGACGGTGTGACCGCCCACCTGGAAAACGGCGTGCTGACCGTCAAGGTGCCGCTCAGCGGCAAGGCCGCGGCCCAGCAGGCCAAGCGTATCCCCATCCAGAAGAAATAGGGTCTTGCGACGGACGTTCGTCGTGGGCGGTGCGTAAAAAAAGCCGGGCTCTGGGGAAGAGCCCGGCTTAAGTTCGGCTGGTTGCCGATTAAGGGGACCAGAGAGGGGGGTCTCTGGTTAATATACGAGGAGGTCTATGGTTCGTATTTAGCCAGCGGATTGGGGCGAGATTATGACCCGAATGTGATCTTTTCTTGTGCACCCGCGAAGCCCGGGAATTCCGCCCTTCTCCGGGCCCGCCGCCGGCGATATCCTTGTCTCCATGCCGTTCGCCGGTCGATTTCGAGCGCTTTTTGGCGGTCTTTGGCCGCTCGCGGTCGTGTGCGCGGTGCTGGCCGCCGTCCCGGCCGCGGCCGAGCAGGGCGGCGCGGACCTGGTTCGGGCCCTTCGCGCGGGCGGGCACGTGGTCTATTTCCGCCATGCCGCCACGGACTGGACCCAGAACGACAACGTACGACAGGCCGGCGACTGGAAAAGCTGCGACGGCCGCAGGATGCGCCAATTGTCCGATTCCGGGCGCGACACGGCGCGGGCCATCGGCAAGGCCATGCGAGCGCTGCACATCCCCGTGGGCGAGGTGGTGTCTTCGGAATACTGCCGTTCGGCCGAGACGGCGCGCCTGCTCGGCCTGGGCACCGTTCGGACGACAGAGGCTATCATGAATCTGCGCTCTCAGGAGTTCGTCGGCGGCCGCGCCGCCGCCGTGGCGCGCGCCCGCAGGGTCCTGTCCCGTCCGACGCCGCCCGGCACCAACCGGGTAATCGTCGGCCACGGCAACCTGATGCGCGCCGCCACGGGCCATTACGCGGGCGAGGCCGGGGCGGGGGTATTCAAGCCCCGGGCCGGATCGGACCTCGGCTTCGTGCTGGTCGCCCTGGTCTCGCCGCAGGACTGGCTGCGGCTGGCGGAGCGGTTCGCCCGATAGCGCCGTATGCCGGCTAATCCGTCTCGATTCCCTGATCCGCGAGGCGTGTTCTGAGGTCGCCGACGTCGAGGCCCGCTGGAAGGGTTTCCCCGGCCGCCGCCGAGGCCGCCGCGACGCCGGCGACCAGGCAGCAATATTGCCCGCGTGTCCACATGTCCGCCGCGTGGGTCACGGAAAGCGTCCGCCCGCCCATGACGAGCCCGTCGACGCCGTTGGGCGTGAACACGCCCCAGGGAATCTGGAACCAGGTCAGGTCCGTTGTCGCCCAGCGATAGACCGCATCGTCGGCCGCGCCCTCGCCGCCGTCGGCCTTGTGCCAGTCGCGGCCCTCGGCCATGTGGCGCCAGATTTTGGCGACGCTGTCGGGCCAGGCGCGCCGGGCCAGAAGGTCCTCCTGGGTCAGAACCGTGGGGCCGCGCACCCGGCGGGTTTCCCGCACGCCGACGCTGGCCGAAGAATCCATCACCCAGGCGTTCTCGAACCCGGGGACGTATTTGCGGATGACGTCGAAGATCATGCGGTTCTGGCGCCGGCATTCCAGGTCGGCGCGGGCGATGTCCCAGGCGTCGGTGCCGTCGACGCCGTAGACCCGCGAATTGTTGACCATGACGACGCCGCGCTCGACGGAGATCCCCTCCATGCGGATGTAATGGACCTCGTCCGGCAATTCGCCCGCCGCGCGGGCCTTGTCGGCGATGTCGAAAAACCCGGACAGGCGGACCAGACCGCGTTCGGGCTCCAGGATGTGGAAGTTGGGATCGGCGGTGAAGTTTCCGGGATTGGCGCGGCAATAGTCGACCGCGCGCCCGATGTCGACGCCGCCGAGGCGGAACAGGACGCTCATGGGCCGCATCTTGCCGTCGGTCTCGCGGCCCTTGACGGTCTCGGCTCCGGCGGCCGCGGCGACATCGGCATCGCCCGTGGTGTCGACGACCGCGCGCGCAAGGATGGCCTGACGTCCCGATTTGTTCTGAACGATGACGCCCCGGATTCTCCGGCCGTCCATGATCGGGTCGGCGACCCAGGAATAGGTCAGCAGTTCGACCCCCGCCTGCTCCATGAGGTCGGCGGCGAGGTCCTTGAACGCCTCGGGATCGAACGGGAAGGTCGGCCCGCCGACGACGCCGGCGCCCCGCTGATGCAGGGCCAGGGCGATCTCCCGCGTGATCCCGGTCATCCGTTCCACCGGCACGTTCCAGGTGTTCATGAGGGCCGACGTGGCGGGACCGCCCAGCCAGGCATTGCGTTCGACGATCAGGGTTCGCGCCCCGGCGCGGGCGGCGCCCAAGGCCGCGCCGATGCCGGCGAGCCCGCCGCCGCAGACCAGGACATCGACATCGCGGACGACCGGGGTGTCACGGGGAGGCTCCCGCAGGACCGCGGGGTCCGCATCGATTCGCGGCTCGGTCATGGCTGCTGGCCTCCGTTCCTGGTGTCCGCAAGGCGCAAGGACGGCGCGCTCGCCCATCGCCCTTGAACCATCTTGCCATCAACTTGTATACATGTATACTGAAATTGACGGACCGGCGGGCGCCCATGGAAAACGGCGGCGCGCGCGGCTTTGGTCCCCAAGGATGGAGTACGGACATGAGCGGATTTGGCACGGGCCCGGCAATCAGGGATGAACTGCAATGCGACGTGCTGGTCGTCGGCGGCGGCGTCACCGGCATTGCGGCAGCGACCGCGGCCGGGCGGGCCGGCGCGAAAACGATCCTGTTGGAAACCCGCCCCTTCGTCGGCGGTAACGGCAACACGGGGCTCTGCCTGCACAACTTCATATCGCGCCTCGGCAAGCAGGCCGTGTTCGGCCTGGCCCAGGAAATCGTCAATCGCCTGATTCCGATCGGCGGCGCCGTCGGCCACGTCGCCTACTCCGGGTTCGTCAGCGCCGTGACGCCCGTCGACGGCGACCTGTTCCGCATCGTCGTCACGGAAATGCTGGACGAGGCCGGCGTGCAGATCATCTACGGCGCCCTGGTGATCGACACGGAGACCGACGGCGCCGGCACGGTCACGGGCCTGACCGTCGCCATGAAGGGCGGCCTCAGGACCGTCCGCGCGCGCGCCATCGTCGACGCCAGCGGCGACGGGGACGTCGCCGTCCAGGCGGGGGCGCCGTTCCGCATCGGCGAGAACAACAGTGGCCGCATGCAGCCCGTTTCCATGCTGCTTCATTTCATCGGCGTCGATACCGGGCAGGCCGCGGAGGCGCTCGGTGACGTGCCGCCGGCCATGGCCGTCAAGGCGGGCCATCCGGACCCGTTCCCGGTCTACTTCGACGGATCGTTCAGGGCCTGGAACGAGGTGGTGATGGAAGAGGGCATCTTTCCCAACCGGGATCGCAACGTGTTCTTCAACACGGTCTGGCCGGACCGCTTGAACGTCAACACTTCGGCCGTGGTCGACATCGACGGCACGGACCCGATCGCGATGTCACGGGCGACCGTGGACCTGACCCGCCAGTGCGGCCGCATCGGCGAATTCATGAAAAGGCACGTTCCGGGGTTCGCCAACGCGACCTATGTTCCCGCCGCCATCGTCGGAGTGCGTGAAAGCCGCAATATCCAGGGACTTTATGAAATCAGCGACGACGACGTGAAGAGCGGCCGCAAATTCGACGATACCATCGGCCAGATCTGTTTTCCGGTCGACATTCATGCGCCGGAATCGGGTCAGGCGACCTTCGATCCCATCGGCGACGACGGCACCTTCGATATTCCCTATCGGGCCATGGTGCCGAAGGGGCTTGCCAACCTCCTGGTCGCCGGCCGCTGCATTTCGGCCAGCCACTACGCCCACGGCGCGACCCGCAACATGGCGCCCTGCCTGGTTGACGGCGAGGCGGCGGGCACGGCCGCTG
>PFFW01000156.1 GCA_002781745.1 Rhodospirillales bacterium CG15_BIG_FIL_POST_REV_8_21_14_020_66_15 | reverse complement strand
GGCGCCGGCGACGTAGGCACAGCCGTGCATGTCGAACGTCTGTGGTCCGGCGAACGCGTCCGACAGGGCCCACTGGTCGGCGGCCAGAACGTTGACGGCAAATCCGGCACCCGTTTCCTGGAACTGGGCAAGGCAGCCCGTGCGGTTGTCGAGACACACCAGGATCAAGGGCGGGTCGAGCGACAGCGAGCAAAAGGCGCTGACGGTCACGCCCACCGGCCCGCGGCCGTCACCCGCCGCGGTCACGATGGTGACGCCCGAGGCGAAGCAGGCCAGGGCGTTGCGGTATGCGGTCGGGTCAACCATGAGCAGGCGGCCGGATCATCCCCCCAAAGGACGCAGGCAAATACATACGGACGACCTCTTGAATACGTCGCCCGGGGAATGCCTGGCAAGCCTTTACCAAATCCCAAGGAATTTGCCGTTCACTTCGGGGCAGGTCCCACCAATTAAGCCTATCGGCTTATGGCGCATCGGGTTTAGAAATGCTTGTATTTTGGGACGGTAGGGCGATAGCTTTGCCCCCGCGCGTCAATGACCGCAAAACGGCACCGGCGCGGGGCCGTGCTCTTGGAGGCTATTGAATGCTTTTCATCGTCGGCTCATTGGTCGTGCTCGTTTGCGTGTTCGGCGCCTATGGCGTGCACGGCAGCTACGCCGTCCTCTGGCAGCCCCTGGAATTCATCATCATCTTCGGCGGCGCCATCGGGGCCTTCATCACCGGCAATCCCAAGTCCGTGCTGAAGGGTACCGGATCGGCGTTCAAGTTCCTCCTGAAAGGCCCGAACTACACCCGCGCGCATTACGAGGAGCTTCTCGGCTGCCTTTATTCCGTATTCCGCCTGGCCAAGACCAAGGGCGACCTGGCCCTGGAAGCGCACGTGGAAAAACCCGACGAAAGCACGCTGTTCGCCAATTTCCCGTTGTTTCACGGCGACCATCACGCCGTCGAATTCCTGTGCGACTACCTGCGCCTGCTGACCCTGGGGGCGTCGAACCCGCACGAGATCGAATCGGTCATGGACGCGGAACTGGAAAAGCACCACGAGGAACAGCACGCCATCGCGGCGGCGTTCCAGAGCATGGCCGACGCCACGCCGGCGCTCGGTATCGTCGCGGCGGTTCTGGGCGTCATCGTGACCATGGGCTCGATCACGGAGCCGCCGGAAGTGCTCGGCAACCTGATCGCCGCCGCCCTGGTCGGGACCTTCAGCGGCATCCTGATCTCCTACGGCTTCGTCGCCCCCATGGCCGCGTCGCTGACCAACACCTTCGCGTCGGACGCCGCCTACCTGAACTGCATCAAGATCGCGCTGGTCGGCCACATGCAGGGCTACGCCCCGCAGGTCTCGGTCGAATTCGCGCGTAAGACGCTGAGCCACGGCGTGCGCCCGACCTTCGCCGAGGTCGAGGAAATGGTCACCAACCTGCCGTCGGCATCGTAACGGTGGACGTCCTGACATGAGCCGGATCGCCCCTCCGGACCACGGCGGACGGAGTGGTCAAAACTCCCTAGGAAAGGCCTGATGGCGGAAGAAGCGGCCAAACAACCGATCATCATCAAGAAGATCAAGAAGGGCGGGCACGGCCACCACGGCGGTGCGTGGAAGATCGCCTATGCCGACTTCGTGACCGCCATGATGGCGTTCTTCCTGTTGCTGTGGCTGCTGAACTCCGTGACCCAGGAATCGCTTGAGGGCATCTCCAACTTCTTCGCGCCCGTGTCCACCTCGCAGACGACGAGCGGGTCCGGCGACATCCTGCAGGGCAAAACGATCACCGAGGAGGGAATCTCGCAAAGCGCCACGGCGCGTGACAGCGTGACCGTCGACCTGCCGCCGCCCAAGGCCGGGACCGGCGGCGACCTGTCCGAAGGCGAGGCGGAATCCAAGGCGAAGCCGACCGAGGAGGATGTCGAGGCCCAGGCCGCCAAGAAGGAGCAGGAAGCCTTCGAGGACGCCCAGGAGGATCTGCAGAAGACGCTGGAAAGCGTGCCGCAGCTGCGCCAGCTCAAGAACAGCCTGTTGGTCGACAACACGCCCGAGGGCCTGCGCATCCAGCTTATCGACCGCGACGGCCTGGCCATGTTCCCCTCGGGCGGCGCCAAGATGTTCCTGCACACCCAGCGCCTGCTCGAACTGGTCACCAAGGTCATTCTGTCCATGCCCCAGGACATTGCGATCTCGGGACACACGGACGCAACGCCGTTCTCGGGCCAGGACTACGGCAACTGGGAACTGTCGTCGGACCGCGCCAATGCGGCGCGCCGCGCGCTCGAAGGATTCGGCGTGCCCGACAGCCGCATCAAGCGCGTCGTCGGCAAATCGGCGACGGAACCCTTGATCGCCGACGACCCCAAGCATCCCTCGAACCGGCGCCTGTCCATCGTGCTGCTGCGCGGCACCGGCCGCGAGGCGGAGAAGGCCAAGGCCGAAGAGAAGGCCAAGAAGGAACAAGAGAACGAAGCCCTGCCCGGCCTGAACGAGATCAAGCGTCAGCAGCAACGCGAGGACGGTGGCGCCGCGCCCGCGCCGGCGCCCGTGCTGCGCCCGGAAGGCATCCCGCAGTCCGGTTCCGGCGGCGATGCCCCAGCGCAGCCCACGTTGCCCCAGCTGCCCGGGATCAACCTTGAAATCCGCGGCGATATTAAGTCACAGTAGTGTCCGGACGGTTCAGGCATCGGCGACCTGACCGAAGCGACAGGGACGCGACATGCGCCACAAACCCATATCGGACGCGCGGTTCTTTTTCGCGACCGCGCCCCTGCCCTGTCCGTATCTGCCGGACCGGGTCGAGCGGCGGGTGGTCACCGAACTGTTCGGACGCGACGCCGCCAAGCTGCACGATCAATTGTCGTTCGCCGGCTTCCGGCGCTCCCACGGCATCGTCTACGCCCCGGCCTGTCCAGGCTGCGACGCCTGCAAGGCCGTGCGCATCGCCGTCGACGGTTTCGACCTGCGCCCGTCCATGAAGCGAATCCAGAAGGCCAACGCCGACCTGTCGGCGCGCATGGCCCAGCCCGTGGCGACCCAGGAGCAGTACCGTCTGTTCCAGCGCTACCAGGCGTCGCGCCATTCGGGCGGCGACATGTCGAAGATGGACTATCTTGACTATCAGGCGCTGATCGAGGACACGCCCATCGACACGTTCCTCGCCACCTTCCGCGACACGAGCGGCGGGCTGACCGGGGCCATGCTGGCGGACTACCTGGGTGACGGGCTGTCGGCGGTCTACAGCTATTTCGATCCGGACCAGCCGCGCCGCGGGATGGGCACCTTCATGATCCTGTGGCTCATCGCCCAGGCCCGGCGCCTGGGCTTGCCCTACGTCTACCTGGGTTTCTGGATCAAGGGCTGCAACAAGATGGCCTACAAGGCCCGGTTCCGCCCGCTCGAGGTCCATACGGCCGAGGGCTGGGTGTCGTTCGACGCCTTCATCGCCGACACCTGATTTCCGATTCTTAGTCCCTGCCGAACGTGCCCGACCGGGGGAAGCCCTTGGGCACGACCAAGCCCGCCTGGGCCCGCTTGCCGACCCATTGCCGGTATTCGGTTTCCGTGCGCGTGCCGCCCGAGCGCCAGGTCAGGCCCTCGGCGAAGCGCATGGTGGTGACGTCCTTCAGCCCGCCCTTGTTGTAGCGCTGCAGGATCACGCCCTTGCCGCGGCCCATTTCCGGCAGTTCGTCGATGGCGAAGATCAGCAGCTTGCGGTTCTCGCCGACCACGGCGACGGCGTCCGCCCCCTCGATGACCTCGCAGATCGCCGCCGCCTCCTCGCCGGTGCCCAGGTTCAGGACCTGCTTGCCGTTCTTGGTCTGGGCCATCAGCTCGTCCGACGGCACGACGAAGCCGCGCCCCTTGTCCGACGCGACGACGTACTTGCGGCCGGCCCGGAACACCTCAAGCGCGATGGGGTCGTGACCGTTGGGGATGTCGACCATCAGCCGCACCGGTTCGCCGTGGCCGCGCCCGCCCGGCAGCTTGTCGCCGGCCAGGGTGTAGAACCGGCCGTTGGTGGCGAACACCAGGAACTTGTCCGTGGTCTGGCCCTGGACCATGAACTTGAGCCGGTCGCCCTCCTTGAACTTGACCTCCGCGCCCGGCTCGACATGGCCCTTGAGGGCGCGGATCCAGCCTTTTTCCGACAGCACGACGGTGATCGGCTCCTTCTCCACCAAGGCGTCCAGCGGCACCACCACGGCGGTCGGCGGGCCCGCGATCTCCGTGCGGCGGGCGCCGATCTCGGTCTTCTGGCCGAACGCCTTCTTGGTTTCGGCGATCTCGGCGGCGATTTCCTTCCAGCGCGCGTCCTCGTCCTTCAGAAGCTTCCTGATGGCCGCCCGCTCCTTGCCGAGCGCGTCGTGCTCGCGGCGGATCTCGATCTCCTCCAGCTTGCGCAACTGGCGCAGCCGCATGTCGAGGACGGCGTTGGCCTGGACCTCGGTCAGTTCGAAGCGCGCCATCATCACGGCCTTGGGGTCGTCCTCCTCGCGGATGATCTTGATGACCTCGTCCAGGTTGAGGAAGGCGACCAGCAGGCCGCCCAGGACCTCCATCCGCCGCTCGATCTTCTCGAGGCGGAAGTTCTTGCGCCGGATCAGGACCTTGTGCCGGTGGTCGAGGAACGCCTGCAACACGTCGCGCAGCGACATCACGCCGGGCGTGTTAGCGGCGTCCAGCACGTTCATGTTCAGGTTGAAGCGGATTTCCAGGTCGGTCTCGCGGAACAGGTGCTCCATGAGGGTTTCCGCGTCCACGGTGCGGCTCTTGGGCTCCAGCACGATGCGCACGTCTTCCGTCGATTCGTCGCGGATGTCCTGCAGGATCGGCAGCTTCTTGCCGATGATCAGGTCGGCGATGCGCTCGATCAGCTTGGCCTTCTGGACCTGGTAGGGAATTTCCGTGATGACGATCTCGTACTGCCCGCGGCCCTGGTCCTCGACCGCCCAGCGCGCGCGCAGGCGGAAGGCGCCCCGGCCCGTCCTGTAGGCCTCGACCACGGCGGCGTGATCTTCGACCAGCACCCCGCCCGTCGGGAAGTCCGGCCCCGGGATGAATTCGCACAGCTTGTCGAAGGTCGCGTTGGGGTGCTTGATCAGGTGGATCAGCGCGTCGCACAGCTCGCCCGCGTTGTGCGGCGGGATGTTGGTCGCCATGCCGACGGCGATGCCGGTCGATCCGTTGGCCAGCAGGTTGGGGAAGGCGGCCGGCAGGACGATGGGCTCCGACTCCTCGCCGTCGTAGGTGGCGCGGAAATCGACCGTGTCCTCGTCGATGCCGTCGAGCAGCGCCGCCGCGACCTCGGTCAGGCGCGATTCCGTGTAGCGCATGGCGGCCGCGTTGTCGCCGTCGATGTTGCCGAAATTGCCCTGCCCGTCGACCAGCGGATAACGCACGGCGAAATCCTGGGCCAGGCGCACCAGGGCGTCGTAGATCGCGAGGTCGCCGTGGGGATGGTATTTGCCCATGACGTCGCCGACCACGCGGGCGCACTTCTTGTAGCCCGTGGCGGGGTCGAGCTTGAGCTGGCGCATGGCGTAAAGCAGGCGCCGGTGCACGGGCTTGAGCCCGTCGCGCACGTCGGGCAGCGAGCGCGCGACGATGGTCGACAGCGCGTAGGCCAGGTAGCGCTCGCTCAGCGCCTGGGACAGCGGGGTATCGCGGATGTCGCCGCCGAAGTCTCCGGGGGGCGTGATCGCGGTCATGGGGTCGGTTCCTTAGAGTTCTGGGGGCTTCCGAGCATCTGGGGCGGAACGCCATGTTCGTCCACCAGATATAGTACATCCGGAGGATGAAGGGTCAATGCGCGGCTGGCCCCGGCGGGACTATTTTTTCGCCTGGAAGCGCTCGACCAGGCGGTCGCGGGCGGCCAGCCGTCCGGCCCGCCCGTCCAGCGCGTGGCTTTCCAGGAAATAGCCCGTGAGGCGCAGGCCGTCCACAACCTCGGCCGGGGTTTTCGCCGCCCCGGCGCCCAGCAAAAACGCCGGCAGGGCCAGCAGCCGCCCGTGATAGGGCCGTCCCGCCTCGGCCGAGACGGCGCGCCCGGTCTTGGGCGAGACGTAGGCCAGATTCTCCGTCTCCCCCGTCGCGGCGCAGGCGGAAAGGTCGAGGCCGAAGCCCAATTCGCCCAGCACCCCGACCTCCCACTTCACGTAGGCCGAGCCGACGTCGGGATCGTCCAGCACCGTCATCAGGCCGGCGAGGCCGTGGAAGATGGCGGGATGCTCCTCGCCCTCGGGCAACAGCGCCTCGGCCACGGCGCAGGCGGCGGCGAGTGCGGCAAGCCCGTCCGGCCGGTCGAGGAGCGAGGACGCCGGGGCCTCCAGCACCTCCGTCGTCAGGGTGCCCAGGTGTTCCGGCAGGCGGCCGCGCCAGTTCAGGGCGACCAGGTTGCCGACCTGCAGGCCGCCCCGCTTGCGCCGCCCCGCGCCGCCGCGCACCAGGCCCGCCTGACGCCCCCGCGTTTCCGTAAGCGCGCTGACGATCAGCGCGTTCTCCCCGTGCTTGCGGGTCGCCAGGATATAGCCCCTGTCACTCCATTCCATGGCGGAACGCCTCATCTGCGCGTTTCAGGCGCAATCCATTGATCGTGGTCAGGCATCGAAATCCAGGCCCCATTCCGCATAGCGTTCGCGGTCGTCCTGCCACTTGCCGCGCACCTTCACGTGGATGAACAGGTGCACGGGATGGCCCAGCAGGTCCTGCAGCTCGGTGCGCGCGGCGGCGCCGATGCGCTTGATCATCGCGCCCTGTTTGCCCAGGACGATGCCCTTCTGGCTGTCGCGTTCCACGTAGACGACCTGATGCACGCGGGCGGAGCCGTCGGCCTGCTGTTCCCAGTCCTCGGTCTCGACCGTGATCTTGTAGGGCAGCTCCTGGTGCAGGTCCAGGAACAGCTTCTCGCGCGTGATCTCGGCCGCCAGGAGGCGCGCCGGCATGTCGGAGATTTCGTCCTCGGGGAACAGCCAGGGGCCTTCCGGCACGGCCCCGGCGAACACCTTGGCCAGGTCCTTCACACCGTCTCCCGTGTTCGCGGAGACCATGAAGCAATCGGTAAATACGCCTGTATTCATTAATGATTCGGCGAGCGTCAGCAGCGCCGGTTTGGCCACCAGGTCGATCTTGTTGAGGATCAGGAAGGCCTTGCGGTTGTCGGCCTTCAGTCTGTCGATGATGGCCTGGGAACGCGCGTCCACGCCCGCCTTGGCGTCGATCAGAAGCGCCACGGCGTCCGCGTCCTTGGCCCCCGACCAGGCGGCGGCGACCATGGCGCGGTCGAGCCGCCCCTTGGGTTCGAAGATGCCGGGCGTGTCGACCAGGATGACCTGCGACGGGCCTTCGATGAAGATGCCCAGAACGCGGGTCCGCGTCGTCTGCACCTTGGGCGAGACGATGGAGACCTTGGCCCCCACCAGCCGGTTGACCAGGGTCGACTTGCCGACGTTGGGCGCCCCCAGGACGGCGATGAAGCCGGCGCGGGTCCCGGCCTCGCTCATGTTATCCCCGCTCATCCCTTCTTCCACGCGTCCAGCATGGCCGTGGCGGCGGCCTGTTCGGCCTCCTGCTTGGTGCCGCCCGTGCCGGCTTGGGCCGGGCGATCCTCGACGGTCACGGTGACGGTGAAGGTCGGCGCATGGTCGGGCCCGGTCTGGTCCGTCACGCCGTAGGCGGGCAGCGGCAGGCCCGCCTTCTGGCAGCGTTCCTGCAGGCGCGTCTTGGCGTCCTTCAGGGGGCCCGTATGGGCGTCCGCCAGCGGGGCCCAGTGGCGGCGCACGAAGGCGGCGGCGGCCTCGAATCCCGCGTCCAGGAACAGGGCGCCGATCAGCGCCTCGCAGGCGTCGGCGAGGATCGACGGGTTGGCGCGTCCGCCCGACGCCGTCTCGCCGGGCGACAGGTTCAGGCAGGGGGCGAGGTCCAGGTCGCCGGCGACGGCGGCCAGGGTCTCCTTGCGCACCAGGGCCGTGAAGCGGTAGCCCAGTTCGCCCTCGGTTTCATCCGGAAAACGCTCGTACAGCAGCGCCGAGACGGCCAGGCCAAGCACCCGGTCGCCCAGGAATTCCAGGCGCTCGTTGGAGTTGAGGCGGTCCTGCTGCCCCGAGGCGTGCTTGAGGGCCTGGGTCAGGAGGGCCGCATCGGCGAACCGGTGGCCCAGGCGGTCCTGCAGGGCCGAAAGGCGCTTCGCGGTGCCGTCGCCGCTCATTCAATCCCCTGGAAGATGCGCTCGAAGCGCACCGTGGAGAGCCACTGCCAGGGCCGCCACAGGGACCCGTTGGTCGAGAAGAACAGGAACTCGGCGCGCCCGACCAGGTTCTCCCGGGGAATGAAGCCGACGTCGCCGTAGCGCGAGTCGTTGGAGCGGTCGCGGTTGTCGCCCATGGCGAAGTACATGCCGGCCGGAACCTTGTAGACTCGTGTGTTGTCCATGGGGTCGTTGTCGGTTTCTTCCAGGATGAAGTGCCTGACTCCGTTCGGCAGGGTCTCCACGAAGCGCGGCACGCGGCGCGTGGTTCCGAAATCGTCGGTCGAGACGAAATCGTCGACCCGCCGGCGCGTCACCGGCGTGCCGTTGATGTGCAGGATGCCGCCCTTCACCTGGATCTCGTCGCCCGGCAGGCCGACGATGCGCTTGATGAAGTCGGTCTTGTTGTCCGCCGGCAGCTTGAACACGGCGACGTCGCCGCGCTCGGGGATTTCCTCGAGCATGCGGCCGGGGATCAGCGGCAGGGAAAACGGCAGGGAATGTTTGGAATAGCCGTAGGAGAACTTGGACACGAACAGGTAGTCGCCGATCAGCAGCGTCGGCAGCATGGAGCCCGACGGGATGTTGAACGGCTCGTAGGCAAAGGTGCGGACCACCAGGGCGATCAGAATCGCGTAGGTCACCGTCTTGATCGTATCCCAGAAGCCGCCGGATTTGTCGCCGCTCATATACCGTTTTTCCGTGATTTTCCTATGGTGAAGGCAGGGCCGCCGGTTGGGGCCGGCGGGCGGATGAAACGCGCGTCGGGCGCAAAGGTCAAGCGCCTTCCACCCGGGGGACGGCGGAAATGATCACCATGGCGTGGGCCAGGGGGTATTCGTCGGTCTGCGAAACGTGGACCTGCGCGCTCATGCCGGGGGGCGTCAGCGCATCGAGCCGTATCCTGGCGCCGCCGGTGATCTCCATATAGGGCTGGCCCGTCGGCAGGTTGACCACCACCATGTCCCTCCAGAACACCCCCAGGCGGAATCCGGTGCCCAGCGCCTTGGCGCAGGCCTCCTTGGCGGCGAAGCTTTGGGCGAAGCTCGAGGCCGGATTCCGCCGGCGGTACGCCTTCTTCTGCTCGCTCGGCGCGAACAGGCGGTCGACGAAGCGGTCGCCGAAGCGGTCGAGCGTGCGCTCGATGCGCCGGATGTCGCACAGGTCCGTGCCGATACCGATGATCATGGGCGGAGCGTCATGGCGTGCGGGGCGGCGCGCATCGGCTCACGCCGAGCGTTCGCCCAGGGCCTCGGCGCGGGCCTGGTCCATCAGGGCGCGCATGCGCTTGATGCTGCTTTCCAGGCCCCCGAAGATGGCCTCGCCGATGAGGAAATGGCCGATGTTCAGTTCCGCGATGGAGAGGATCGCCGCCACCGGTCCGACCGTGTCGAAGGTCAGCCCGTGCCCGGCATGGCACTCCAGGCCGACGGCTTCGGCGTGGGACGCGGCGGCGACGATGCGGGCAAGCTGGCGCTCGCGCTCGTCCGGGCCGGCGTCGCAATAGGCGCCCGTGTGCAGTTCGACCACGGGCGCGCCCAGCGCCACGGCGGCGTCGAGCTGGGCCGGGTCCGGCTCCACGAACAGCGACACGCGGATGCCCGCCTCGCCCAACGAGGCCACGAAAGGCTTCAGCGTTGCGAACCCGCCCACGGCGTCCAGACCGCCCTCGGTGGTCCGTTCCTCGCGCTTTTCCGGCACGATGCAGGCTGCATGCGGCCGGTGGCGGAGCGCGATCCGCAGCATCTCGTCGGTCGCCGCCATCTCGAAGTTGAGGGGCAGGTCGATCTGTGCCGCGAGACGCGCCATGTCGTCGTCGGAGATGTGGCGGCGGTCCTCGCGCAGGTGCGCCGTGATGCCGTCGGCCCCGGCCTGGGCGGCCAGGCGCGCGGCGCGCACCGGGTCCGGATGGCCGCCGCCGCGCGCGTTGCGGATGGTCGCCACGTGGTCGATGTTGACGCCGAGCCTGAGATATCCGTTCATGGTCCTGGGTCCCTTGCCTGCTAACCCCTGGCGCGTTCCACCGAATTGACCGCGGGCGACGCGCGCAGCGCGGCGATGATGTCCGTCAGGTGCTTGACGTCGCGCACCTCGATGTCGATCAGCATGTCGAAGAAATCGGTCGAGCGGTTGACGATCTTCAGGTTCGAGATGTTGCCGTCGTTCTTGGCGATCATGGTCGAAAGGTCGCCGAGCGACCCCGGCGTGTTGGCCACGGTGACGTGGACCCGGCCGACATGCAGATCGTGGTTGGGCTCGCCGCGGTCCCAGGCCAGATCGAGCCAGCGTTCCGGCTCGTCGCCGAAACCTTCCAGGGTGTCGCAGTCGATGGTGTGCACGGTGACGCCGCGCCCCGTGGTGACGATGCCGACGATGCGGTCGCCCGGCAGCGGATGGCAGCAGCCGGCGAAATGCATGGCCATGCCGGGGATCAGTCCCTGGATGGGCACCCCGCCCTCGCCCTTGTCCTTGCCGCGCTTGCGGTGGCGCGCCTCGGCCAGCGGCACGACCGTCGTGTCGCCCGTCGCCTTCTTGCGCTTGGCCCGGGGATAGACGGCCTCCAGCACCTCGCGGCCGCTCAGATGGCCCAGGCCGACGGCGGCGTACAGATCCCCGACCGAGGTCTGCTTGAGCTTCTTCAGCGCGCCTGAAATTCCTTTGTCCGTAAGGTCATAGTCCGCTTCCTTGAAGCTGCGCTGCAGGATCGATCGGCCGAGCTTCTCATACTCCTCGCGCTCCTGCATGCGGATGAAGCGGCGGATGCGCGCGCGCGCCTTGCCGGTGACGACGAAGCGTTCCCAGGTCGGGTTCGGCGTCTGCGCCTTGGAGGTCACGATCTCCACCTGGTCGCCGTTCCTGAGTTCCGTGCGCAGCGGCATCATGCGGCCGTTGATCTTGCCGCCGACGCAGTGGTCGCCCACTTCCGAATGCACCGCATAGGCGAAGTCGACGGTGGTGGCTCCGCGCGGCAGGTTGATCAGGTCGCCCCGGGGCGTGAAGCAGAACACCTGGTCCTGGAACATCTCCATCTTCGAGTTCTCAAGGACCTCTTCCGGATCGGAGGCGTGTTCCAGGATGTCGAGGAGTTCGCGCAGCCAGCGGTACTGGGTGCCGTCCCTGGCCGGGCCGCCCTGCTTGTAGTTCCAGTGGGCGGCGACGCCGAATTCGGCGATCTCGTGCATCTTGCCGGTGCGGATCTGCAGTTCGATGCGCTGCTGGTGCGGGCCGAACACGCCGGTGTGCAGCGACTGGTAGCCGTTCGGCTTCGGCATGGAGATGTAGTCCTTGAACCGCCCGGGCACGACCCGATAGGCGTTGTGCGCAACGCCGAGCGCCTTGTAGCAGTCCTCGATGCTGTTCACGATGATGCGGAAGGCCATGATGTCGGACAACTGCTCGAAGCCGACGTCGTGCTTCTGCATCTTTCGCCAGATCGAATAGGGCGATTTCTCGCGGCCGTTCACCTCGGCGGTGATGCCGTTCTCGGCCAGGGTCTCCGTCAGTTCGCCGAGGATCTTGGGCACCAGTTCGCCGCCCTGCGCGCGCAGGGTCTCCAGGCGCTTGACCACGGCGCGCCGGGCTTCCGGGTTGATCTCCGCGAAGGCCAGGTCCTCGAGTTCGGTCTTGATCTCCTGCATGCCGATCCGCTCGGCCAGCGGCGCGTAGATCTCCATGGTTTCCAAGGCGATGCGTCGGCGCTTTTCCCCGCTCTTGATGTAATGCAGGGTGCGCATGTTGTGCAGGCGGTCGGCCAGCTTGACCAGCAGCACGCGGATGTCTTCCGACATGGCGAGCACCAGCTTGCGGAAATTCTCCGCCTGCTTGGCGCGGTCCGACTGGAACTCGATGCGGGTCAGCTTGGTCACGCCGTCGACAAGCTGGGCGACCTCGCTGCCGAAGTGCGAGCGAATGTCCTCCAGCGTTGCCATCGTGTCCTCGATGGTGTCGTGGAGAAGCGCCGTCTCGATGGTGGCGCTGTCGACGCGGTAGTTGGTGAGGATGCCCGCGACCTCTATGGGATGCGAGAAATAAGGATCGCCCGAGGCGCGTTTCTGCGCGCCGTGCGCCTTCATGGCGAACACGTAGGCGCCGTTGATCCCGACTTCATCCGCGTTGGGATCGTAGGACTTGACCCGTTCAACAAGTTCGAACTGGCGGATCACGAGAAAGGCGCCTTATCCAGTCAATACCGGGACGCCGTTCCCGCGGTGGCGGAACCCGCGACCGGGCCGCGGTCCGGCCGGAAATGTGGTTCAGTCCTCCAGCCCAATCTCCGCATCCTGGAAAACGACATCCGCGCCCATGGTAACAGGCTCCGCGTCGTCGTCCACGTCCAAAGTATCGTCGTCGTCGCTCGACGCGGGCGCGCTCATGCCCGCCGCCATGGCGGTAAGCTGCATGGCGTCGGGGATGGCGGGATCCAGGTCCTCGATCGATTCCTCGATCTGCACGTATTTCTGCAGGCCCTTGATCAGGGATTCCTCAAGCTCTTCCAGAGGAATCGCCTCTTCGGCGATCTCGCGCAGCGCGACGACCGGATTCTTGTCGTTGTCGCGGTCGACGACGAGCGGCGCGCCAGCCGAGATGTGGCGGGCCCGCTGGGCCGCGAGCATGACCAGCTCGAAGCGATTGGGAATTTTCAGAACGCAGTCTTCGACCGTAACGCGGGCCATGCGGTACCTCCGGGGTCGGAATGTCAGGAATAAGTGTCGCCATAAATCTTGGCGAGGGACTGGGTTATATGCCTGAGCGTGCGGATTTTCAAGCCTTTCGGCGGAATTATTCGGGGAGATGCCATTCCGTACCGAGGTAGCCGTCGGCGTCAGCCAGGGGACGGATTTCCTGGTCCGCCGGCAACTCGGCGCAAAGCTCCTCGACCGTGCGGTTCAGCAACGGATGGCGCCAGCCGGGCGCCACGTCGCGGATCGGCAGCAACGCGAAGGCCCGGGTGTGCAGGCGCGGATGGGGTATCTCCGGGTCGCCGCTCAGCACGCGCGCGCCGAAGGTCAGGAGGTCGAGGTCGAGGATGCGCGCCGCATTGCGCGCGCCGCGCCGCCGCCCGAAGCGCGTCTCGATGTCCAGCAACAGCGCCATCAGGTCCCCGGGGGCGAGGCGCGTTTCGATGCGCACGGCGCCGTTGACGAACCAGGGCTGGTCGGACACCGGCACGGGCGCCGTCTCGTACCAGCCCGCGCGGGCGGTGATCTCAAGCCCCGGCTGTTGTGAAAGAACGTGCAGCGCGGCCCCGCAGGTCGCTCGCGGAACGCCGAACCCCGCCGTCGGCAGGTTGCCGCCGACGCCGATGACGATCGGGCCGGTCATGCCGAAATCCCTTGCCGCGCAAGCCGGTAATCCTTGCGCTCCGGGACAATGACAACTAGATGTTTCATCATAGGACTTGCGTGAATTTTTCACGCCTCGATTTCACCAAGGGATTAAACGAAATGAATTTTTATCCTGAAGAACGCGTGGCCTTGTTCATCGACGGCTCGAACCTTTACGCGGCCGCCCGGGCCCTCAATTTCGACATCGACTACAAGCGGCTGCTGGCCGTGTTCTCCGGCAAATGCCGCCTGGTGCGGGCCTTCTACTACACGGCCATGGTCGAGGACCAGGAGTATTCGCCCATCCGCCCGCTCGTCGACTGGCTCGACTACAACGGCTACACGATGGTGACCAAGCCGACCAAGGAATTCACGGATTCCGCCGGACGGCGCAAGATCAAGGGCAACATGGACATCGAACTGGCCATCGACGTGATGGAGATGGCCGACAAGCTGGACCACGTGGTGCTGTTCTCCGGCGACGGCGACTTCCGCCGGCTGGTCGACGCCGTGCAGCGCAAGGGGCTGCGCGTCAGCGTCGTTTCCACCGTGCGCTCGCAGCCGCCCATGGTCGCCGACGAACTGCGCCGCCAGGCCGACATCTTCATCGAACTGCAAAGTCTGCAGAACGCGATCCAACGCGCCGGCGGGCCGTCCGCCGGCAATGCGCCCGATGACGATGACGACGAATACGACGACGATTACGACGACGAAGGCGAAGCCGAAGTCGAGATCGTCTGACGGGCCATGGCCGCCGCGTTCCAGGACCCGTCCCGCGACTGCGCGAGATGTCCCCGCCTGGCCGCCTTCCGGGCGGACAATCGGGCGGCCTTTCCCGATTGGCACAACGCCCCCGTCCCCGCCTTCGGGCCGCTTGACGCCCCGCTTCTGATCGTCGGCCTTGCGCCCGGCCTGCGCGGGGCCAACCGCACGGCGCGGCCGTTCACGGGCGACTACGCGGGCGACCTTCTCTACCCGACCTTGGGCGACTTCGGCTGGAGCCGCGGCAGCTACGGCGCCCGGCCGGACGACGGCCTGACGCTCGCGGGCTGCCGCATCACCAACGCCGTGCGTTGCGTGCCGCCGGAAAACAAGCCGACGGGCGCCGAATGCGCGGCCTGCCGCCCGTTCCTGGCGGACGAGATCGCCGCCATGGGAAACCTGCGCGTGATCCTCGCCCTCGGCGCGGTGGCCCATGCGAACGTCCTGGCGGCGCTCGGCGAGAAGCGCAAGGACTTCCCCTTCGGCCACGGCAACCGTCACGCTCTGGCGGGCGGCCGGTGGCTGGTCGACAGCTATCACTGCTCGCGCTACAACACGAACACGGGCCGGCTGACGCCCGAGATGTTCCGCGACGTCTTTACCCGGATCGCCGGGCTTGTGGACGTCTAACCTCCCATTCATCCACCCGGAACAAGGGCTTGGCGGCAAGCGTTTGTTCGGGTTATCGTTTTCACGGCGGTTCCGTCACCGGGATCGCCGGTGCGCACGGAGGGACGGGATGACTGCGGAGATCGTCAACTTACGTCAGTACCGCAAGGAGAAACAGCGTCAGGCGCGCGAGCGCGCGGCCGAACGGAACCGGCTCCGCTTCGGCCGGGACAAGGCGCGGCGGCGCGAGGACGAGGCGGAACGCCGGCGTTCGGAACAGACCCTTGACGGCAAGCAACTCGACCCCGAAACCGACAAGCCCGCGGGCTGACCCCCGGCGCCGGCGGACCACCTCGCGGCCTCCGAGATTCACCCTGAATTAGTGGTTGTGGGCCTCGTCCGGCTCGAGCAGCCGGTGCAGGTGGACGATCACGTACTTCATGTTGGCGTCGTCGACGTGGGCCTGCGACGCGCCGCGCCAGGCGATCAGCGCCTTGGCGTAGCTGGGGTAGATTCCGACGATGTCCAGATGGTTCGGATCGACGAAATCCTGGCCCTGGGGGTCGGTCACCCTGCCGCCGAAGACAAGGTGCAGTAGTGTATTCGGCATGATCAGTCCCTTTATCCTTTTCTCGACCGGCCCTGGATGCGTCCTCACGGATAATTCATCCGCGGATCGACTGTTTTTCCGGCGCGTTCGCTGGCCGCCCGGCGATTTTGCCCTAAACTAGGGCCTATCCCGCGGGCGGGCAACATTCCCGAAAGCCCCGTCCGGCGGATCTTCGCCAAAGCGCCGCGATCGGCGGCCGCAGCTTCTTGAAAGGTACGAAAGCGAGATGATCGACGTCTATTCATGGCCCACGCCCAACGGGCACAAGGTCCATATCATGCTCGAGGAAACCGGGCTGGCGTACACCGCCCACCCCGTCAACATCCAGAAGGGCGACCAGTTCGAGCCCGAATTCCTGGAGATATCCCCCAACAACCGCATCCCCGCCATCGTCGACCGGGACGGCCCCGGCGGAAAGCCCTATTCCCTGTTCGAAAGCGGCGCGATCCTGATCTACCTCGCGGACAAGACCGGCCAGTTCCTGCCCAAGGAGCCCACGGCCCATTACGACACGCTGCAGTGGCTCATGTGGCAGATGGGCGGCGTCGGGCCGATGTTCGGCCAGGCCCACCATTTCCGCGGCTACGCGCCCGAACAGGTCCCCTACGCCGTCGACCGCTACACCAAGGAGGCCGGACGCCTTTACGGCATCATGGACAAGCAACTCGGCCGGTCCGAGTACCTGGCCGGGCCCGAGGTCACGATCGCCGACTTCGCCACCTTCCCCTGGACCCGCTCGATCGACCGCCAGGGCCATTCGCTGGACGACTTCCCCAACGTCAAGCGCTGGTCCGACGCGCTCAACGCGCGCCCCGGCGTGCAGCGTGGCGTGACCGTGCTGGAGGCCGAACGCGGCGAGCGCAAGCCGCTGACCGACGAGGAACGCGCGGTCATGTTCGGCGACAAGCAGTTCGCGAAAAGGTAGGGAAATAAACCCCAGAGGCGGTGAGACGGTAAGAAGAAGAAAGATTTCTGGACCCCCGCTTTCGCGGGAGTGACGACAAGAAATCACGACGCCGTCATTCCCGCGAAAGCGGGAATCCAGCCTTTAACGTCTTCAATGTCCTCTCACTGCCTCGCCGCCTCTGTGGTGAAATCCTTGTTCACCCATACCGCTGCTGCTTCCAGGGATCGCCCAGATTGTGATAGCCCCGGCTCTCCCAGTAGCCCGGGGCGTCCTTCTCCAGAAAGGTGATCTGGCGCAGCCATTTGGCGCTTTTCCAGAAATACAGGCTCGGCACCACGGCGCGGGCCGGGCCGCCGTGCTCGCACGCGAGTGCCTCGCCGTTCCAGGAATGGGCGATCAGCGAGGTTTCGGCCAGGAAGTGGTCGAGCGGCAGGTTGGTCGTATAGCCGTCGTGGCCGTGCAGCACCGCGAAGGCGGCATTGCCGCGCAGACCCGCCGCCTCGGCGATGGTCCGAACGGCGACGCCCCGCCACCGGTTGTCGAAGGTCGACCAGGAGGTGACGCAATGGATGTCGGTGGTGAGGTCTGTCTGCGGCAGGGCCAGGAAGCGGGCCCAGTCGAACGTAAGGGGCCGGTCCACGGCGCCCGTTACCTTCAGCTGCCATTGGTTCGTCGGCACCAGGGGCCGGTGGCCAAGGTCGAGGATCGGCCAGTCCTTCGCCGGGTGCTGGCCCGGCGGCAATCTTCCACCCCCGTCGAGGCGGCCCTTGGGCGCGCGGCCTTCCCGCGCCCAGCGGGTTTTGGTTTCGGTGAGTTTGCTTTCGGGTGGGGTGTCCGATTCCTGTTCGGTTTGGGCCTTCATGTCGCCCAGGACCGATCCGGCGCGCCCGGCGAACAGGTCCTTGAACCGCTCGTCGCCGCCCGTCGGCATGGCCCTATCCCTTGTCCCGCAGAAGGCGCGCCTTCTGCCGGCCCCAGTCGCGGGCCTTTTCCGTTTCGCGCTTGTCGAACTGCCGCTTGCCCTCGGCCAGGGCGAGCTGGACCTTGGCGATGCCGCGGTCGTTGAAGTAGATGGCGAGCGGCACCAGCGCCATGCCCTTGCGGTTGACCGCGCCCGACAGGCGCGCGATCTCGCGCCGGTGCAACAAGAGCTTCCGTTTGCGCTTGGGCTCGTGATTGGCGAGCGCCGCCTGTTCGTATTTCGGGATGTCGGCGTTGTAGAGGTAGAGCGCGCCGTCCTCCTCGACCGCGTAGGCGTCGACCAGCGAGCCCCGCCCCTTGCGCAGCGACTTGACCTCGGTCCCGGTCAGCATGATGCCGGCCTCGATGTCCTCGACCAGGGTATAGTCGTGCCGCGCCTTGCGGTTCTGGGCCACCACGTTGCCGGGCGGACCTTTCTTTCTCTTGCTTGCCATGGACGGAACCCCCCGACCGCCCCGGCGGGGCGGTCAGCGCGCGGTCAGTTCAACAGGCCGGCGGCGACCATGGCCTCGCGCACCCGGGTCTTGCTGGCCTCGGCGATCTCGCAGATGGGCAGGCGGGCTTCCGCCGAACACTTGCCCAACAGCGACGCGGCGTACTTCACCGGGCCCGGGCTGGTTTCGCAGAACAGCGCGTTGTGCACGGGCGTCAGGCGGTCCTGCAGGTCCATCACCTTGGCCATGTCCTTTTCCCGCCAGGCGCGCTGCATGTCGGCGCACATGCGGGGGGCGATGTTGGCCGTGACGGAGATGCAGCCGTGGCCGCCCGCCGCCAGGAACGGGATCGCCGTGCCGTCCTCGCCCGACATCTGGCAGAACTCCTTCCTGACCGCCAGGCGCGTATTGACCGGCCGGGCCAGATCCTGGGTCGCGTCCTTGACGCCGACGATGTTGGGCAGTTCGGCGAGGCGCGCCATGGTCGCCACGGTCATGTCGACGACCGAGCGTCCGGGGATGTTGTAGATGATGATCGGCAGGCCGCCCTCGTCGTGAATGGCCTTGAAGTGCCGATAGAGCCCTTCCTGGGTCGGCTTGTTGTAGTAGGGCGTGACGACCAGGGCGGCATTCGCCCCGGCGCCCTTGGCGTGCCTGGTCAGCTCGATCGCCTCCTTGGTCGAATTGGAGCCGGTACCGGCGATCACCGGCACGCGGCCGTCGGCAACCTCGATGCACCACTCGGTCACCTGCATGTGCTCCTCGTGGCTGAGGGTCGGCGACTCGCCGGTGGTGCCGCAGGGCACCAGTCCGTCAGAGCCTTCGGCGATCTGCCATTCGACGAAACTTTTGAACGCCGATTCGTCCACCGCTCCGTTCTTGAAGGGGGTAATCAGCGCAGGGAAAGAGCCCTTGAACATGGTTCACTCCTCGGTTTCGTGCCGGGCCTCGGGATTGTGCGGACCATAGCCCCCGCCGGGCGCGGCGGCAAGCATGGACCGTCGCCGACCGACGCCGCGACGCCGCGGGAGATCGCCTCGCTTGTTGCCGGGGCCCGGAAATCGTATCATCGCCGGCATGATGCGGCAGGTAGCCAGGGAAACCGTGATCCGGCCGCCGAAGCGAGGAGGCCTTGTGCCGCCGGCCCTGTTCCGGTGGATGTCGGTTTTTTGCATCTGCGTCGGCCTGGTGCCGGCCGCCGGCGCCCTGGCGAGCCCGCGCGACGACGACGCCCGGTCCCCGGCCAACGCCTCCCCTCTCGACATCCGCGATCTCGCGATCCTGTCCAAGGCCTTCGACGCCATCGACCACGGCAAATGGTCCGACATCAAAGCCCTGGAGGCGAAGGCGAAAGATCCCCTCGCCCGCAAGCTGATCCAGTGGGGGCGGCTGTCGTCGTTCACCGGTCCGGCGGAATTCGCCGAACTCGCGGCCTTCCTGTACGCCAATCCGCAGTGGCCGCGTGTCGGGCGCATCGCCGCCAAGGCCGAGGCGCGCCTGTCGGCGGAGGCGACGGACGACGAGGTCCTGAAGTGGTTCACGGGCCGCCGCCCGCAGACGGCGCTCGGCAAGGCGCGCTACGCGGTGGCGCTGCTCAACCGCGGCGACCGCGACGACGAGGCGCGGGCGACCGCCATGTTGCGCGACGCCTGGATCACCGGCGACTTCTCCAAGGCCGACGAAAAGCACTTCATGGGCCGCCACGCCAAGCGGATCCGCACCTCGGACCATATCGCGCGGCTCGACCGGCTGTTGTGGGACGGCCGCTACTGGGCGGTGCGCCGGCACCTGTGGCGCGTGCCCAAGGCCTATCAGAAGCTGGGGCTGGCGCGGATCGCCCTGCGCCGGCAGATGGGCAACGTCGACGCCCTGGTGGCGCAGGTTCCCGACAACCTGCAGCGCGATCCGGGGCTGATCTACGAACGCTTGCGCTGGCGGCGCAAGAAGGGCAAGGATTCGGCGCTCGACCTGGTGCGCTATCTGCCGGGCGACCAGCCGCATCCCGAACTTTGGTGGCAGGAACGCTCGACCCTGGTGCGCCGGGCATTGCGCCAGGGCTACATCACAGACGCCTACCGCATCGCCCGCAACCACGGGCTCAGCGAAGGCGCCGATTATGCCGAGGCCGAATGGCTTGCCGGCTGGGTGGCGCTGCGCTTCCTCAACGAACCCAAGGTGGCGCTTCAGCATTTCCAGCGCATGCACGCGCGGGTCAACTATCCGATCTCGCTGTCGCGCAGCGCCTACTGGATCGCGCGCAGCTATCAGGACATGAAACGTCCGCGGCGCGCCGCCGAATGGTTCGCCGAGGCGGCGCGCCATCCGACCACCTATTACGGGCAGCTTTCGCTCTCCCGCGTCGATCCGGCGGCCGTCCTGCGCCTGCCGGACGAACCCGAGCCGGATTCCGACCTTGTCCGGCAGTTCCGCTCCCACGAACTGACCCGCGCGTTCCGCGCGCTGGCGGCCGCGGGGGCCGACGACAGCCTGCGGGTCATGCTGGAAACGCTGCTGGAACGCGCCGACGAAAACCCCGGCTGGCGCCTCCTGGCGGCCGACCTGGCGGCCGAGGTCGAGCGCCGGGACCTCGCAGTCAGCGTCGCCAAGCTGTCGCTGCGCGACGGTCAGATGCTGGCCAGCCACGGCTATCCGGCGATCACCCTGCCGCGCCTGCCGGCGAAGTGGAACCTGCCGACCCTGGAAACGGCCCTGGTTCTCGGCATGATCCGCCAGGAAAGCGCCTTTCGCGTGAACGCCGTGAGCCGCGCCAGGGCGCAAGGCCTGATGCAGATCATGCCGGCGACTGCCAAGGTCGTGGCGACCCGCCAGGGTCTGCGGTTCTCCAAGACCCGCCTTGTCACGGATACCCGCTACAACCTGACCCTGGGGCAGTCCTATCTGGCCGGCCTGCTGACGGAATTCAACGGGTCCTACGTGCTGTCCATCGCCGGCTACAATGCCGGGCCCCACCGGGTGCGCCGCTGGCTGAAGGAGAACGGGGACCCCAGGCAGAAGGACGTGGACGCGGTTGACTGGGTCGAACTGATCCCCTTCGACGAAACCCGCGACTATGTCCAGCGGGTGATGGAGAACCTGCATGTCTACCGGTCGCGCCTGTCGGGTCCGGAAATGGCCTTCGCGCCGCTGTCCGACCTGATTCGCTAGGATGCCGCACTTCACCGCATCGTTACCCCTGGCCCCTTGACCCGGTTCCCGCCGCCGCTCATAACGGCGGAATATCCAAGGGGGGATGCTTCGGCTTTCGAAGGGGAGAAATCATGGCCAACGATCAACTGTCCGACATCGGTGCCTGCGTGTTCGACGCCTACGGCACGCTGTTCGACGTCGCCGCCGCCGCGGCCCATTGCAAGGACGACCTGGGCGACAAGATGGCGCCGCTGGCCGCCATGTGGCGGGACAAGCAGCTCAGCTATACCTGGCTGCGCTCGCTGATGGGCGAGTATGTGGACTTCTGGCGAGTCACCCAGGACGGGCTCGACTACTCCCTGGCGGCCCTCGGCATCGACGGCGAGCCGGCGCTGCGCCAGAAGCTGCTGGACCTCTATTTCAAGCTTGACGCCTACGGCGAGGTGAAAGACGTCCTGACGGCGCTCAAGGGGGCCGGCCTCAAGACCGCAATCCTGTCCAACGGCGCGCCGGCCATGCTCAAGGCGGCCGTCGACAATGCGAACATCGGCGGCCTGCTGGATGACGTGCTGTCGGTGGAGGACCTCGGCATCTACAAGCCCCATCCCAGCGTCTACCAGTTGGCGGTCGACCGCCTGGGCGTCGCCGCCGAACGCATCTGCTTCATGTCGTCCAACGCCTGGGACGCCGCGGGCGCCGGCACCTTCGGTTTCAAGGTCGTCTGGGTCAACCGCTTCAAGCAGCCGCCGGAACGCCTGCCGGGCGCGATCGTCACCGAGATCGACAGCCTGCGCTCCCTGCCCGGCCTGCTGGGCGTGTCGTAGCACGCCCCCCGCCGGGCCCATGGATGCGGGCTTTGCCGAACGCCGGTTCACGGCCCGCGACGGCCTGGACCTCTATTTCCGGGAGTACGCGGCACCGGACGTCGGCGCCGGGCCTCGTCCGGCGATCCTGTGCCTGCCCGGCCTGACCCGCAACGCCAAGGATTTCCACCGCCCCGCCCTGCGCCTGCGGGGGCTGGGCTGGCGCGTCGTCTGCCCGGACACGCGCGGACGCGGACGCTCACCCCGCGATCCGGACCCGGCGAACTATCGCATGGAGACCTATCTGGACGATGTCCGGAACCTGCTCTGCACCCTCGGCCTGCATCGGGTCGTGGTCATCGGCACCTCCATGGGCGGCGTCCTCGCCATGGCCATGGCGGCCGCCATGCCGACCGTGCTGGCCGGGGTCGTGCTCAACGACGTCGGCGCCGTGGTGCCGGGAGCGGGCCTGCGGCCGGTCATCGAGGCCATCCGCAGCGAACGCTCGTTCGCAAACTGGGACGAGGCCGTCCGCGTGCTGCGCCGGACCTTTCCCGACCTTCCCGCCGACACGGACGCGGACTGGCTGGAGCTGACGCGGGCGACCTTCGTCGAGGGCCCGGACGGCCGCATCCGCGGCGACTGGGACCCGGCCATCGTCGCGCCGCTGTTGGACCTGCCACCCGGCGACACGGACCTGTGGCGCCTGTTCCGCGCCCTCCGGCGCGTGCCGACGGGGGTTGTACGGGGGGCGAGGTCGGATATTCTGAGCGCCGACATTCTCGCCGCCATGATCCGTGACCGTCCGGGGTTGATTCACGCCACAGTCCCGGACGTGGGCCATCCGCCGAACCTGCGCGAACAACAGTCCAAGGAAGTCATCGATGCCGTCCTCGCCCGCGTCTGAAGTGCTGACATTCGCCGATATCGAAAGCGCCCAGGAGGTGCTTAAGGGCGTCGCCGTCGTCACGCCCGTGCTGGAAAGCCCGCTGCTCAACGCGGCGCTCGGTTTCCGCCTGCGCGTCAAGGCCGAGCCTCTGCAGATCACCGGATCGTTCAAGTTCCGCGGCGCCTACAACGCCATCTCGCGAATCCCCGAAGACCGCCGCGAGGCCGGCGTGGTCGCCTTCTCGTCCGGCAACCACGCCCAGGGAGTGGCGGCGGCGGCCTCCATGCTGGGCCTGCCTTCGGTCATCCTGATGCCGAAGGACGCGCCGAAGACGAAAGTCGAACTGACCCGCGCCTGGGGGGCCGAGGTCGTCACCTTCGACCGCTTCACGGAAAGCCGCGAGGAACTGGGCGCCAAGCTGCGCGAGGACCGCGACGCGACCCTGATCAAACCCTACGACGACCCCCTGATCATGGCCGGTCAGGGCACCCTCGCCGCCGAGGCCGTGCGCGCCTGCGCCGCCGACGGCTGGACCCCAGACGTCTTCATCAGCCCCTGCGGCGGCGGCGGCCTGATCGCCGGATGCTCGACGGCGGTGCGCGCCCTGTCCCCCGAAACCGACGTTTATTCGGCGGAACCCGCCGGTTTCGACGACACCGCGCGCTCGCTCGCCGCCCACAAGCGCCTCGCCAACGATCCGGCGGCGCGCTCCATCTGCGACGCCCTCCTGGCACCGGAGCCCGGCGAACTGACCTTCGCGGTCAATTCCGAACGCCTGACGGGCGGTCTCTCGGTCACCGACGACGAGGCCCTGACCGCCATGGCCGTCGCCTTCAAGTACCTGAAGCTGGTGGTCGAGCCGGGCGGCGCCGTGGCATTGGCGGCGGCAATCACCGGCAAGCTCGAGTGCAGGGGCAGCAACGTGCTGGTCGTCTGTTCCGGCGGCAATGCGGACGCGGACGTCTACGCAAGGGCCTTGTCCCGGCCCTTGCCGTTCTGACGCGCAGCGGGTTGGCGACCGGATGCCGCCGGCGACCTATTCGGCGGCGGCAGGCGCGGTCTTGGCGGACGACGCAGCCGCGGACGACAGCGCCTGCTTGACGGCGTCGACGTCCTTCTTTTCCACCAGGCGCTTGCAATGACCTTCGAGGAAGGCCCCGTTCTCGATCGCCAGGTCCTCGTGAAGGATGTCGCCGATGACGCGCGCGGAACGCGCCAGGGTCACGGACCGGGCCTTGATCTGGCCGTTGATGGTGCCGTGCACCTGCACCCGGTCGGCGACGATTTCGCCCTTGATGCTGGCGGTCTCGCCGACCAGAAGGCTTTTCGTGCGGATGTCGCCGTCGATGGTGCCGTCGATCTGGATTTCGCCATCGGAACACAGGTCCCCGATGACACGCAGATCGGCCGAAATGATGGAGGGGCCGGCCGCCTTCACCGCAGGCTGCTGGCCGCCCTGGCTGCTGGTGCCCTTACTTGTCTTTGAAAACATATTTTCCTGCCCTGATGAACTTCAGCGGGTTCAACGGCTTGTCGTTGAACACCACCTCGTAATGGAGGTGCGGTCCCGTGCTGCGGCCCGTACTTCCCAGAAGGCCGATTTTCTCATGAAACTTCACCTCTTGGCCAACCTTAACAAGGATCTTGCTGAGGTGGCCGAAACGGGTCTTGAGGCCCAAACCGTGATCGATCTCGATAAGCCGGCCGTAGCGCCCCTTCCAGCCGGCGTGGGTCACCTTGCCCCCCGCGGTGGAGAAGATGGACGAATTCATGGGCCCGCCCAGATCGACGCCGTAATGGGCGGACCAGCGGTTGGTCATGGGATCCTTGCGCTTGCCATAGCTCGACGTGATGTAATACGACGCCATGGGCGCGGCCAGCGGCACGCGGGCGATGGAATCCTGCAGCGATTCCAGCCGGCTCAGGTTGCGGTCCAGGTTGGCCAGTTCCAGCTTGAGGTCGCCGGCCGGCAGACCGTCGGGCTCGACCGGGATGAACGGCCCGCCGATGCCGGACTTCTCCGTTTCCGTGACGCCGAGCAGACGGTCCGGTTCCAGGCCGGCCAGTTCGATGACCTTCTCCAGGCCGGCGATCTGGTCGCCCGCCCGTTCGTTCATGCGCTGCACGACCTCGCCTTCGGTCTCTTGCAGTTCCTTGAGGCGCGAAGACAGTTCCTCGACCCGGTTGCGCATGCGCGATGAATCGTTCTGCGCCTTGTTGCGCTCGGTCATGATCAGGTGCAGGTCGCTTTCGACCGCGCTCAGGTTGTCCTTGAGCGCGAAGTTGCGGCTCGACAGGGTCGTCATCTCGTTTTCGAGCGCGGCCAACTGCTCCTTCAGGCGTTCGCGGGCGTTGACGACCTGCTGACGCTCGGCGGAGGTGATTTCGAGCCGGCGCGAGACGGAACTCAGGTTGCGCTGCAGGGCGGCGTTCTTTTCCACCAGGCCCAGCATGAGGGAGTGGTTTTCCTCAAGGTCCTTGGTGATGGCGGCGAACTTGCGCTGGTATTCGACGACCTCGTTCAACAGCGACCGGTAGGCCAGGCGCGCGCCCGCGATCTCGTCGTCCTTGGCCTGCAGGACCTGGTCGTGCATCAGGAAGCTGACGGACGTGAAGGTGCTCCACGACAGGGCCGCGGCGACGACGCCGGCCATGACCATCTGAAAGGGCTGGGTGACGCGGAAATAGGAGACACGCCCTTCGGTCCGCAGGACGATCTGCCGTTCAGGGAAGACGTTATCGACCAGCGCGCGCAGGCGCTCGGCGTTGCTGGTTTCGAAGGCTCCCCGTCGTCTGATCATTCCCCCGCGTCCCTTCCCTCTTAACGCTGGCCGTTATGGTCCCTTATCGGCGCCTTCCGGCACTTGGCTTTCTCGGCCCGGCCGGTTAGACAATCTTGTTCTTATTGGGCACGTTCCGGTCACGCTTCGGCACCGGAAAAGTTCAGCCGCCCCCGAAGGTATAGGGAAGGTCTAAGGCGTTCAAGCATCCATTTCCGTCGGCCGACAGCACCTTGCCTGGCCGGCGGAATCCCGGGCGTTCCGGCCCCATCGGCGCCCCGCCGCCGTCGGCACGCCGCCCCCCGAACGAAGGAGAAAACCGCTGGCAAAAGATCCCTCCCCCCCCTCGCCGCCGGTCGGCCGGCCGCCCTTCGCGACGCCGGCGATGGTGCTCGCGACCTGGTTCGGCTGCGGTCTGGCGCCCAAGGCGCCGGGCACCGTCGGCTCGCTGGGCGCCCTGCCGGTCGCCTGGGCGATCCTGGCTGTCGGCGGCTGGCCCTGGCTGGCGGCGGCGGCGGTCGCGGC
>PFFW01000175.1:0-5529 GCA_002781745.1 Rhodospirillales bacterium CG15_BIG_FIL_POST_REV_8_21_14_020_66_15 | reverse complement strand
CGACGAGGCCATGGCCCTGGTCAACCGGGCGGCCGCCGCCTTCCCCGGCATACGCACGCAGTCCTGGGACATCGCGCTGAGCGATACCGGACCGGTGGTGGTCGAACTGAACTTCGGCGGCGACCTGAACCTGCACCAGTTGGCCCACGGCGCCGGCGTCATGGACGCACGCTATCGCGCGCATGTCGCCGATTGCCGAGGCAAGGCGGGACGTTAACGTCCCGCGGGCCGCGACGACGCGCCGGGCGCCGTGCTACCAGCGGCGCGCGGCGGTTTCGCCGGTACCGTCGATGAAGCCCTTGAGGGCGGCCGCCTCGGCGCAGCCCTGGGGGCACAGGCCTTCGAGCCTGGCCAACAGGGAAAGCGCCGTGTCCTTCTGGCCCGTCTCGACATACAGCTCGCCCAGGTATTCGAGCGCACCCTTGTGGTTGGGCTCGATGGCCAGCGCGCGTTCGTAGAAGCTGAACGCGACGTCGAACCGGCCCAGCTTGCGGGACGCATAGCCGCGCAGGTTCCAGCCGTCGGCGTCGTCCGGATTGGCTGCCGTGTAGGGGATGAGTGCCGTCAACGCCGGTTCGAACTCGCCCCGGTTCAACAGGTCGCGGATGTCGCGTAGCGCCTTTCCCTCCTTCTTGTCCTTGTCGTCGGTCGTGGTCGACGAACTGTCGTCACTGCCGAAGGCCTTGGCCGGCTGGGCGGCGAACAGCGGGGGCAGGGCGAGAAGGGCGCCGAGCGCCAGGATGAGAAGGGATGTGCGCCAGGTCTTGTTCATCGAATTGCCTCCTAACACGGAATGTCAGGCCGTCGCTGGCCGGGTTCGCGGCTGAAGTATAGCACCACCCGGGAAATTTCGTGCGGCACTCTTTGTTGACCGATGAGGCGGGGCGGGCGGCAGGGGGCAAATTCCCTCTGGATTTTAACTGTATGAGCGCCTAGAAACCCCGAACGTTTGGGCCACCTTCCGGACATCGGCGACGGAAAGACGACGTAAATTCAAAGAGGCGCGCGATCGCCAAGCCGGGCCATCCCCATCGCGCGCGCGAACCACGAGAAGTGATCTGATGCACGCTTATCGCACCCATACCTGCGGCCAACTGCGCGAAGAGAACGTGGGCGAGACCGTGCGCCTGTCGGGCTGGGTCCACCGCAAGCGCGACCACGGCAACTTGCTGTTTGTCGACCTGCGCGACCATTTCGGCCTGACGCAATGCGTCATCGACGTGTCCGGCACGCTGTTCCCGGCGGTCGAGGCCGTGCGCCCGGAAAGCGTGGTCACGGTCACGGGGCCGGTGGTCAAGAGGTCGCCTGAAACGATCAATCCGTCGATCCCGACGGGCTCGATCGAGGTGCGCATCGACGAATTCCACGTGGAAAGTGCTGCCGACGTGCTGCCCATGCAGGTGTTCGGCGACGCCGACCTGGGCGAGGAGGTGCGTCTGCGCTACCGCTTCCTCGATTTGCGTCGCGAACAGCCGCACGCCAATATCATCCTGCGATCCCGCGTGATCTCGTCGATCCGGCGGCGCATGACGGAGCAGGGGTTCCTGGAGATCCAGACGCCGATCCTGACGGCAAGCTCGCCCGAGGGTGCCCGCGACTATCTGGTGCCAGCTCGCAACCATCCGGGCCATTTCTACGCCCTGCCGCAGGCGCCGCAGCAGTTCAAGCAGCTGCTGATGGTCTCGGGCTTCGACAGGTACTTCCAGATCGCGCCCTGCTTCCGCGACGAGGACGCGCGCGCCGACCGCTCGCCGGGCGAGTTCTATCAGCTCGACCTGGAAATGGCCTTCGTCACCCAGGACGACGTGTTCGCGGCGCTGGAGCCGGTGCTGTCCGGCGTGTTCGAGGAATTCTCGGGCGACCGCACGGTGACCAAGCCGCCGTTCCCGCGCATCCCCTACAAGGAATCGATGCTCAAGTACGGCAATGACAAGCCGGACCTGCGCAACCCCATCGAGATGTCGGACGTGACCGAGACCTTCGTCGGCTCGGGCTTCAAGGTGTTCGCCGGCATGATCGAAAAGAACAACAAGGTCCGTGTCCACGCCATCCCGGCCCCGGGCGGCGGCAGCCGCGCGTTCTGCGACCGCATGAACGCCTGGGCCCAGGACCAGGGCCAGCCGGGCCTGGGCTACATCTTCTTCCGCGAGGGCGAGGAAGAAGGCGCCGGACCGATTGCCAAGAACATCGGCGTCGAGCGCACGCTGGCCCTGAAGGCCAAGCTGGGCCTGAAGGACGGCGACGCGGTGTTCTTCGTGGCCGGCGTGCCGGGCGACTTCTATCCCTTCGCCTCGGCCGCGCGCACCAAGATCGGCCAGGATCTGGACCTGATCGCCAAGGACCGCTTTGATTTCTGCTGGATCGTCGACTACCCGATGTACGAACTGAACGAGGAAACGGGGAAGGTCGACTTCTCCCACAACCCGTTCTCCATGCCCCAGGGCGGCCTGCAGGCGCTGGAGACCATGGATCCCCTCGACATCCTGGCCTACCAGTACGACATCGTGTGCAACGGCGTGGAGCTGTCGTCGGGCGCGATCCGGAATCACAAGCCGGACATCATGATCAAGGCGTTCGAGATCGCCGGCTATTCCAAGGAAACCGTGGAGACCCAGTTTGGCGGCATGTACCGGGCGTTCCAGTACGGCGCGCCGCCCCACGGCGGCTCCGCTCCCGGCATCGACCGCATCGTCATGATGCTGGCCGACGAGCCCAACATCCGCGAGGTCATCGCCTTCCCCATGAATCAGCAGGCCCAGGACCTGCTGATGGGGGCGCCATCCATGGTGCCCGATTCCCGGCTAAAGGAACTTCACCTGCGGCTTGCCCTGCCGAAAAAGGCGGGTCCGGTGGGCGGCGGGGAATCGCAACAGTAGAAAATCCTCGGACGTCAACCCACCCATGATTCCGCAAGTAATCAAAAAGGGTTAGCGGACCAGAAAAAGCTGGCCCCCGATTCGTTCAATCAGGTATAACGAATCTGTGATAAGCTGAAGAACAACAATCGTCCCGGCAATTCGGCTGTGCCAGGGCCGGGGCGACGGCAGGGTGAACGATTATTCGGGGTGAGGATGCCGGTGCGGCTGCCGGCGGCCCGTCTGGGGGTTAAAATGCGGAAGTCCGTTCTCGTCGTCGGTGCGTGCGCGCTGCTGGGCGGATGCGCCCTTCCGGTTCCCATCCAGATTGCTTCCTGGGCCATTGACATCATCTCCGTCGCCACTACGGAAAAATCCGTCACGGACCACGGCATTTCCGCGCTGACCCATAAGGACTGCGCGCTGTATCGTGTGGTGACCGAGGAAGACAGCGTCATTTGCCGCGACGTCGACGAGCGTAAGGACGTCATGACCGCCGACGCGGGCACAGCGGCGGCAGGCCTTGCGGAGGGCGACAAGCACCCGCAAACGCCGCAATTCGACGCGGTCGAGGCCCAGGTCGCCAAGTCGGCGGTCGAACAAGCGCCCGTCCCGCAGGCGGCGGAAACGCCGGCCGCCTTCGAAACCGCCGCTGGCGGCGAGCAGGCCGTAACCGTCAATATCGACATCGCGGCATTGCAGCCGGTGAGCGAAGAAATCGACCGGCCGTTCGTGCGGTTCGCCCAGGTCAGTGGGGCAGAAACCGCGCAGACGCCAGCCGTCAAGAGCGCGGCGGTCCCGCCGTCGACCGTCAAACACGGTAAGCCCCAGGCCGGCTTCTATTACGTGATCGGCAGCTTCCGCGGCGGCGAACGGGCCAAGCAGCACATGCAGACGTACAGCGCCCTCGTGCCGGCGGTCCTGCACGGCAAGATCGGTCGCGACGGGCGCGACGTCTACCGCGTCGTCGTCGGGCCGTTCAAGGCACAGGAACGCACCCTCGCCTATCGCCGCATCAAGCGGGCCGGGATCGCCGATACCTGGGCCATCCGGGTGTCGCCGAAGGACTGGTCGGTGGCGGCCAAGACCCGCCCGCTTCAGCAGGCGGATGCCAGCGCCGTTCTCGGCGCGCGCGACTGGCCCGGCTTGGCGCACTTCATCAGCGCGCGGTAAAGCGTTTCAAGAAACGGAGACTGGCCGCCCGGCGGCCAGGCCCGGACTCAGGCGGCCAGCGGCCGGCCCGAGCCGTCGGGCGGCCCGTCCAGCGTCAGAAGCAGGTTGAGAATGCGTTCGGTCCTGCGCACCAGCCTCGTGTTTTGCGGATTGTGGCGCCGTTCGAAGTTGAGCCTTTCCTCCCACAGCGACACGTAATCGCGCGCCCGGTCGGGGCCCGCCGGCTCGCCGGTCAGGGCGCCGATGGTGTCGTTGTAATCCGGGTGCAGTTCGGGCTGGAAGGCGAGCAGTTCGTAATCCTCGAAGGCCAGGACCCCGGCGGCATAGAGGTCCAGGCTGACATCCGCCATCTGACGGGGGGTCAGGCCACGCAGGGACAGCCCCCCGGTCAGCCCGCCGAACAGGGTCGGCGTCGGCGCCGTGTCCTTGACGGCGCCTTCGGTTTCGCCGGCGTCCGGGGGCAGGACAGGGCTCAGGGGAATCAGTTCTCGCGACGGGCTCCCGGTGCTGGACAGGGGGGTGTCGGGAGATAGGGATTTCGAATAGAGGTCAAGATACGAAACCGGCTGGTGTTCTGCTCCCATGAGCAAGGCTCCTTCTTCGTCCGAACGCGATCCGTTGGAGAAGCAGAAGGTGTCGAGACCCGGACATGCCCAGGGCACTGGTCTCCCGCAGGCGGAGGTGAAACGGGGTTCAGGCGCCGGGTCGGCCGCGGGCCGGGGCGCTCCTCGTCGTCAAATCCGTTGCGGGCATCAGGGTCTGTTCTATCGCCGTCATGGGTGCCTCCGTATGGTCGGCATGTGGGCTTCGCCACATCCATTTTCTCACCGCTATCAGACGCAAAAGACGGGCCAGCCGGCAGATCACGGTTTTTCATATGCTTAACGGAAGATGGCCATGCGGGATCGCCGGAAACTCGGCAAAATCTGCCGCTCGTCGGGCAGAATTTGCCGCCGGAAGAGGGGGAGGCGGCCAGCCTGGCGCATCAGAACGGTTCAACCTGGCGGGATAATGTTCTAGTCTTCCAGGTGCGAATTTGCTCTTGGGAAGAAACGTCGCCATGCCGATAAAGGGGATCTCCCGTCGCCGGGACCTGCCTGTGTCCCGCCGTTCGACGCTTGTCGCCGGGGGCTTGGTTCTGCTCGCCTTCGGGCTCGGCGTACTGGGGGAACGGCCCGTTGACGCGGGCCAGATGGCGGAGCCCAAGCTGGCGAGCCACCGGGCGGCCTACGAGATCACGCTTCACCAAAGCCGCGACGGCATCGGCCCGACGGCGGCCCGCGGCCTGATGGCCTACGAATTCACGGATACCTGCGAGCGCTGGATCGTCGAAAACCGCATCGTCCTAGACGTCGTCTACGGCGAGGAAACGCCGGTCCGCACGGACTGGACCTTCACAAGCTGGGAGTCCAGGGACGGCCGCGACTACGGCTTCAACCTGCAGCACAAGCGCAACGAGCAGCTCGAGGAGGAGCTGAAGGGCACGGCGCGGCTCGATCCC
>PFFW01000114.1 GCA_002781745.1 Rhodospirillales bacterium CG15_BIG_FIL_POST_REV_8_21_14_020_66_15 | reverse complement strand
GCCACCTCGGGCCCCGTCGTGGCCAAGGCCGGCGACCTGGCGGCGATCCTGACCAACCTGCAGCCGCGCGACGTGCTGTTCATCGATGAGATCCACCGCCTCAATCCGGTTGTCGAGGAGATCCTCTATCCGGCCATGGAGGATTACCAGCTCGACCTCATCATCGGCGAAGGGCCGGCGGCGCGCTCGGTGCGTATCGACCTGCCGCCCTTCACCCTGGTGGGGGCGACGACCCGTTCGGGGCTCATCACCACGCCCTTGCGCGACCGTTTCGGCATTCCGGTGCGCCTCAACTTCTACAGCCCCGAGGCGCTTGAAGGCATCGTGCGCCGGGGGGCCGGGCTTCTGGGGCTCGACCTGACGGCCGACGGCGCGCTCGAGATCGCCCGCCGCTCGCGTGGCACGCCGCGCGTCGCCGGACGCCTGCTGCGCCGGGTTCGCGATTTCGCCGCCGTGGACGGCGCGCGGTCCGTCACCGCCGCGGTGGCCGATGCGGCGCTGACGCGGCTCGAGGTCGACCAGCGCGGGCTCGACGCCATGGACCGGCGCTACTTGACCTGCATCTGCGCCAACTACGGCGGCGGGCCCGTCGGCGTCGACACCCTTGCGGCGGCGCTGTCGGAACAGCGCGACACCATTGAGGAAGTGATCGAGCCCTATCTGATTCAGCAGGGCCTTCTGATGCGCACGCCGCGCGGCCGCGCGGTGACGCCCGAAACCTTCCGGCACCTGGGACTGGACCTGCCGCCCGGCGCCCCCCAACTCGACCTCTTGGCCGCCGCCGGGACGGAGGAGGGACAGTGATCTGCGCCGGCGAAACGTCCTGCCACCGCATGCCCGTGCGTGTCTATTTCGAGGATACGGACGCGGGCGGGATCGTCTATTACGCCAACTATCTGCGCTATGCCGAGCGTGCTCGCACGGAGCTTCTACGCGAACTGGGATTTGAAAATTCCGCGATTATGGCGCAGAAGGGCGTCGCGCTCGCGGTGCGCCGGGTCCGTGCCGAATACCTGAAGCCGGCGCGGCTCGACGACGCGCTGTGCGTCGAGACGCGGGTGCTGGCGGTGCACGGCGCCACCATCGACATGGCCCAGGTCGTGCGCCGCGACGACGAGGACCTGGTGCAGATGTGCCTGACGCTCGCCTGCATGAACGCGGCGGGACGGCCGGTGCGGCTGCCGGCCGAGGTGCGCAACGAAATGGTCCGCATTGCCGACGGCGGGCCGGAAGACTAACGGAACGAGACGGACAGAGATGGAAAATCAAGCCGTGGAAGCAATGGCCCTGGCGGGCTCGACGAACCTGGACTTCTCGGTCGTGGCCCTGTTCATGAAGGCCGACCTGGTGGTCAAGGCGGTGATCATCCTGCTGGTCGCAGCCTCGATCTGGTGCTGGGCGATCATCTTCGAGAAGCTTTTGTCGGTGCGCCGCCTGAACAAGAGGTCCGACAGGTTCGAGGACCGGTTCTGGTCCGGCGACAGCCTCGACAACCTTTACGACAAGATCGGCAGCCGCCCCTTGGATCCCATGTCCGCCGTGTTCGCCGCCGCCATGCGCGAATGGCGGCGCGTGTCGCCCAACGGCGGCGGATCGGCCACCCTCGGCCAGCGCATCGAGCGGGTGATGCAGATCACCGCCGACCGCGAGATGGACCGCGCCGAGCGCTATCTGACCTTCCTGGCGACCACCGGCAACACGGCGCCCTTCATCGGCCTGTTCGGCACCGTGTGGGGCATCATGAACTCGTTCCAGTCCATCGCCATTTCCAAGAACACCTCGCTTGCCGTGGTGGCGCCCGGCATCGCCGAGGCCCTGTTTGCAACGGCTCTCGGTCTTCTGGCGGCGATCCCGGCGGTCATCGCCTACAACAAGTTTTCCCGCGACCTGGACCGCTACGCCGGCAGGCTCGAGAATTTCTCGGGCGAGTTCTCGGCGATCCTGTCCCGCGAACTGGATACGTAAGGGCGGGGAGCCGGCACATGGCCGTCACCATTCAGCGGACCTCGCGGCGGCGGCGTCATCAACGGGCGCTGATGAGCGACATCAACGTCACGCCCTTCGTCGACGTCATGCTGGTCCTGCTCATCATCTTCATGGTCACCGCCCCCCTGCTGACCGTGGGCGTTCAGGTCGACCTGCCGGATACCAAGGCGGGCGCGGTGAGCGGTGCCGACGAGCCGCTTGCCGTCAGCGTCGACGCGGGCGGGCAGATCTACATCCAGGACACGGCCGTCGACTTGGACACATTGGTGCCAAGATTGAACGCTATCACCGGAACCAATCCGGACGTCCGGATTTTCGTGAGAGGGGATAAGGCCATCAATTACGGGCGTGTCATGGCGGTGATGGGAGAGATCAATCGGGCGGGCTACCGGCGGGTGGCGCTGATCGCGCAGGAACCCGGCAAGGCGCCGAAACGCGCGCCCGCCAAGGCGGCACCCCCGCCGGCGAAGAAGTAAGCGGACGCTCTTGCGGACCTCGCTGATCATATCGGTCTCCCTCCATGCGGGCCTGATTCTGGTTGCCTGGCTGGGTCTGCCGTTCCACAAGGTGCAGCCGCTGCCGGAAGAACAGCCCGTGTTTGTGGAGATCGTCGAGGTGGACGAGGTGCGCAACGCGCCGCCGATTCCGGTCCAGGAGACGCCCAAGAAGGAAGCCAAGGCGGAGCCGCCCAAACCGCCGGAACCGGCCAAACCCAAACCCGCACCGCCGCCGCCGCAGCCCGAGGTCGCGGCTTTGCCGCCGAGGCCGGAGCCCGAACCGGAACCGCTGCCCAAGGCGGAGCCGGAACCCAAGCCGGAGCCGGAACCGAAGAAGAAAGAGGCGGAGCCCAAGCCGGTGCAGAAGCCGGAGCCGCCCAAGCCGCGCCTGGCCCAGGTCCAAGTGCCGAAGAAGCCCAAGAAGCCGAAAAAACCGGCCTTCGACACGGCGTCGGTCCTGAAGACGCTTGAAAAGATCAAGCAGAAGCCGCCAGAGAAGACCGAGGAAAAGCCGGAGACGAAGAAGCCCGAGGCGCCCAAGGACGACACCATGGCGCGCATCCGCGCGGCCCTGCAGAACAACTCGCAGGCGATAAAGTTCGATCCCACGAAGAAAGTGTCGCAGCTTGAGATCGACCAGTGGCGGGCGATGATCCGCAATCAGGTCTCCAAGTGCTGGTCGCCGCCTTATGGTGCCCCCGGCGCCGAGAAACTGAAACCGGAACTGCGCCTGACCCTCAATCCCGACGGTTCCGTGCAGTCTGTCGAGGTCGAGGATACGGCCCGCATGTTCACCGACCGTTATTTCCAGGTCGCCGTCGAGGCGGCACGGCGTGCGGTCCTGGACCCGCGCTGCAACAAGTTCAACCTGCCGACGGACAAGTATCACGTCTGGCGCGACCTGAAGTTCATATTTGACCCGAGCGGGATGCTGTGATGACCATTCGACCCATGATCGCGTTCAAGAAATCCACCGGGCTCCTGGTTGCTCCCTTGGTCGCGCTGCTGGCCTTCGCCGCGGCGCTCGGCGATGCGGGACCAGCCCGTGCCGAGATCACCATCGACATCACCCGCGGCAACGTCGAGCCGTTGCCCATCGCGGTCACGGACTTCGTGGGTAAATCGGGGGCGGCGGCGCGCGCGGGCCGCGACATCGCCGGCGTGATCGCCGCCAACCTGGAACGCTCGGGTTTGTTCAAGCCCATCGACCGCAAGGCCTTCATCCAATCGTCGGGGGCGCTCAACGCACTGCCGCGGTTCGGCGACTGGCGCGTTATCAACGCCCAGGCGCTGGTCCAGGGCAGGACCGAGGTCGTGTCCGACGGACGGCTGCGCGTCGAATTCCGCTTGTGGGACGTATTCTCGGAACAGCAGATGATCGGCCTTGCCTATTTCACCGTGCCGGACAACTGGCGGCGCGTGGCGCATATCATCTCCGACGCCATCTACAAGCGCGTTACGGGCGAGGAGGGCTATTTCGACACCCGCATCGTCTACGTCGCCGAGCAGCCCAAGAGCGCCAAGGGGGTCGGACGAAACCGTCTGAACCCCTTCGGCAAGCGTCTCGCCATCATGGACCAGGACGGCGAAAACCACCGCTTCCTGACCGACGGCACGACCCTGGTGCTGACGCCCCGATTTTCGCCTACGTTGCAGGAAATCACCTACATGTCCTATTTCCGCAACAACCCCCGAGTCTACATCTTCAACATCGATACCGGGCGCCAGGAAGTCCTGGGCGACTTTCCCGGCATGACCTTCGCGCCCCGGTTCTCGCCGGACGGCAAGAAGATCATCATGTCCATGGCCAAGGACGGGAACTCGGAAATCTACGTCATGGACCTGCGCACCCGCGTGGTCCGCCAGCTCACCTTCCATTCGGCGATCGATACCTCTCCGTCGTTCTCGCCCGACGCCGACCATATCGTGTTCAACTCCGACCGCGGCGGCAGCCAGCAGCTCTACGTCATGGACGACCGTGGCAAAAACGTGCGCCGCATCAGTTTCGGCAACGGGCGCTACGCCACGCCCGTGTGGTCGCCGCGCGGCGACCTGATCGCCTTTACCAAGCTGTCCGGCGGCCGTTTCTTCATCGGTGTCATGAAGCCCGACGGATCGGGCGAACGGCTGCTGGCCGAGGACTTCAAGATCGAAGGCCCGACCTGGGCGCCCAATGGCCGCGTGCTGATCTTCTACCGCAAGGGCCAGACGAACAGGGACGGCTCCGGCGGGCAGTCCAAGCTGTGGTCCATCGACCTGACCGGGCACAACGAGCGGGAAATCCCCACGCCGATGGATGCGTCTGACCCGGCGTGGTCGCCCCTGATACCGTGACGATCCCCTCCAACGTTCGAAATTTTCCTGCCGTCTACCACCAAAAAGTCATTTCGCGCATGCGAAAATGTGGGGGCTGCGGACGCCATGGGACTTAAAAAGTACTTGGAATCAGAACGCTTAACCGGTAATACATCAACTCGACCGGCCTTTTCAGGCCAAGCAGTTTCTGCCGCCGGCGGCCCCGGTGGCTTCGCGATGCACTAAAACCCGATAAATGGGGGATTACATGCGCTTTAAAGTTCTCGGAATGGTCGCCGCTCTTGCTTTGGCAGTTTCGGCCTGCGAATCCACGTCAGGGTCGGGCGCCGGCGCCTCCGGTTCTGGCCAATCGATCACACCGCTGCCGGCCGCCGCGCCGCTCGCGTTGAAGGATCAGTTCGTCGTTGATGTCGGTGACCGGGTGTTCTTCGCGTTCGACCGCTTCGATGTCGAGCAGGACCAGAAGAAGGTCCTGGACGTCCAGGCCGCTTGGCTCAAGAAATACAGCTCCGTGACGGTCACGATCGAAGGCCATGCCGACGAACGCGGCACGCGGGAATACAACTTGGCGCTCGGCGAACGCCGCGCCAATGCGGTGAAAGAATACCTGATCTATCTCGGCATCGATGCCAAGCGGATCAAGACCGTCTCCTACGGTGAGGAACGCCCCGTGGCGCTCGGTTCCGACGAAACCGCCTGGTCGCAGAACCGCCGTGGCGTGACCGTCGTGACGGGCCCCGGCTCCTGATCTTCGGGCTGACCGTCTAGCGTTTCTAGGGCGCTTGTCCGGCCGCGGATTGCGGTATGGGCAAGCGCCTTAGTTTTGCCTAAAATTCCTGGGATTACGGGCATTCAGCCTGCGGCCGCGAAACCGTCGTTTCGGATCGCCGCGCCCGTTTCAACCGCGACAACAGGGACACTCGAATTCCCATGCGTCTGATGACCTTCCCGACCGCCCTGACCGCGCTTTGCCTGGCCGTCGTTCTGATCGCCGCCGTTCCGGCCCAGGCTCAGGACGCGCAGGCCCTGTCACAGCGTCTCGAGCGGCTGGAGCGGGATATCCAGACCCTGTCGAAGATGGTCGTCCGCGGTCCGGGGGCGGTGCCTGCCGCCGACCTGCCGGCCGCCGCCAAGCCGGCGGAGCCGAGGCCCAATCTGCCGCAGAACGCCGTGGCGCGCATTGGCGTG
>PFFW01000180.1 GCA_002781745.1 Rhodospirillales bacterium CG15_BIG_FIL_POST_REV_8_21_14_020_66_15 | reverse complement strand
AGAAATCAGACATCTCCATCGCCTCCTCACTGGAGACAATGAATCACGACAGACCCGATTAGGGAATCCCCTTAATGGGTCCGGACCCTAGTCCGGTCACGCGCATCCGGGCGGGCTTCACGCGCCAGGCTATCCAGCCAATTTATGACTGCTGGGAAATTGGTATCAGCTTCGTGGAAGGCGGGCTCGAAACACTCGTCCCACGGGGAGTTCGCCCCATTGTATGCAAACTTGATATGGTGGCCATTACCGATAACGCCCAGATTTTTGGGCGGCATAGGGCCCTTCACCGTGCCATCCGGCAAGATCCAGTGCACCATGCCATTGTCGTCTCCCCAGAAATTGGAGACACACTCCGGCCACCAGTGGTGGCGCTCAGATTTAATCTTGGCCATCTCAATGTTTTTCTCGGTGTTGGCAGGTTGAAAGATTGTCGCGGAAAACGTGCTCAAAGTCCACTTTTCAGAATGCAAAATGCCGGGATGGGCGTCCATAACATGTTGATTTTAAATAATATTAAGGTTGGATGCTACCGCCCGCACCCCGCCAATTCACGAAAAGCCCCCATTGGGGGCTTTTCGTGACGGGACGGGGAAACGAGAGCGCATCGGGGGACTTCTCAAAATTCCGACCGATCGGCCGGATCGGAATAAATCCCGAGGATGCCAAGAGACAATTTATTGGCCAACAGAGCAGCGATTGGCAGAACCGCAGCCGTCGTCTAGGTTCGGCGGATGGGCCATTGTGTTTTCATGCTGCGGCCGGATTCGATCTACGATGACAGTCCGGCAGAGCAATACCAGTTTCCGAAGCAGTACCTCGGCCGCGCGCGGGAGGCGGCCGGCGACTGGATCGTTTATCTTCAGCCCAAGAAGCTACGGAACTCGCGCGGTTACTTCGCCATCGCGCGAGTCCAGGAGATCATCCCGGACCCGAAGGCGCCCGGCATGTTCCTCGCCATGATTGAGCCGGGGAGCCTCCTGGAATTCCCCCGGCCGGTGCCGTTCAGCGACCACGACGGCCCGATCGAACGCGGATTGATCAACGAACAGGGTCGGCTGTCAGGCCGCGCCCAGGCCGCCGTCAGGCCGGTCTCGCCGGCGGATTTTCTCCGCATCATCGAACGCGGCCTCGACCATCCGGACGATATTCTGCCGCGCCATGATGACCCCGAGCCCGCGCCGGGATTGGCGGAAATACAGGCGCCTTATGTATTAGAGGTCGAGCGGCAGCGTCTCCAACAACTGACCAGCCGCGTCGCGCGCGACAGGGTATTTCGGCGGATCGTCCTGCGCGCCTATGACGAACGCTGCGCGATCACGGGGCTGAAGTTCATCAACGGCGGCGGGCGGGCGGAGGTCGATGCGGCGCATATCCGGCCGGTGGCGGAGGGCGGTCCCGACATCATCCACAACGGCATCGCCTTGTCGGGCACGGCGCATTGGATGTTCGACCGCGGCCTGATCAGCCTGAGCGACGACTTCGAAATACTCGTCTCCCGGCAGGTCAACGATATCGACAGCGTGCAAGCGTTCATCAACAAGAGCGGCCGGGCCATCCTGCCGCTGCGTGCCGCGGACCGGCCGCATCCGCGCTTTCTCGGCTGGCACCGCGAAAACTGCTTCAAGGCCTGACCAGGAGCCCGATAGCCGGACATCGACGCGCCGCGAAGATGGCCGGATGATATTTTTACCCAATAATAGGAATAAATACTTGACATCGACGGCGGCATGCGCCATTGTCACCCTCGACGAGTGCCCGCCGGGCCCTGCCGCCGGCCTCCCTTCATAAGTCTCGTCAGGGGGCGGCAGCGGGACAACCCGCGACGGCGGACAACACTCCAAGGCTCCCACCCTCGAAACTTCAACCCGGCCCGCCGGCCGGCGCCCGAGGCATTTGCGCGACCGTCTGCGCGGCCGGGCGCCGCCCAAGGCCCCAGCAGCGCCGCGCCTGCGTCCTTATCGGCGCGCGCGAGGAGTAACCGCCGTGATGTTCCGCCCCTTCCAACTGAAGAAAACCATCGGCGAGGCCTATGACATGGACCTCGGGGACTCGCTCAACGCCAAGAAGGCCCTCGCCCGCCTCGGCCATCTGGAGGTGCCCGAGGGCGGCCTCGACGAATACCCCGACCGGCCCATGATCGAGGCCGTGAAATCCTTCCAACGCGCCCAGGGGCTCGCCGTCGACGGCGTCATGAAGCCGGGCGGGCCGACCCTGGAACGGCTCAACCAGAGCCTGGTCGCCAAGCAGGAACCGGCTCCCCGGCCGCGTGGCTCCATCATCGCCGACCCGCGGCGGAAACCCGAACCGACCGTCACTCCGATCAACCTCAAACGTCCCGTCACGCCGTCGACCAGCGTCGACCTGGGCGACATCGGCCGGATCAAGTCCGTGCTCGAGGTGCTGGGCCTGCCGCTGCCCGGCGGGACCGCCGATCCCTACCCGACCCGCGACCTGTTCGAAACCATCCGCGCGTTTCAGCGCCGGGAAGGCCTGGTCGAGGACGGCGAGATGAAGCCCGGGGGCGAGACCGAGGCACGGATGAACGAGGTTCTGAACCGCTCGACAAAAGCATCAAGAGCCGCGCGCGTTCAGGCCGAACAGGCGACCGGGCTTCCCACACCGGGGCAGGGAACCGACGCGGCAACGCCCAGGCCCGGCACGCCCGACGGCGAGGCCTTGAAGGCCGGCACCGTGACCGTCGGCGGGGAACGGATGGACCTCGGCGGGTTGTCTGAAAAGCTGGCCGCCTGGGACGCCATCGTAAGAAGCGGCGCCACGGATGAAGCGGGCGCGTCCCACATCGACGAGGCGCCGGAGGACCTTCGGCGCGAGGTCGGCGAGGCGCTGCTCGGCATCCTCCCGGGCACCGGCGAGGCGCTCGAGGCCAAGGAGGCCTATCATGCCTTCCAGGCGGCCCGCGAGGCGCTGCGCCGGGGCGACCTCTCCGATGCCGGAATCAACGCGGCGCTTGCCTTGGTCAGCACGGCCGGCGCGGTGCCCGTCATCGGCAAGGGGCGGGCCTACGTCAAGAAGGCCGTCCGCCTGCTGGCCCGCGGCATCGAGGCCGCGACCGAGGGCAGGAAGGCCGGCCAGGCCGCCGGCGCCGCCGCACTTGGGACGACGGGGGCGCTGACCCGCGACACGCCGCGGGAAGACAACAAGGCCGCGACCGCGGAGAGGACAGACATCGCCCCGCCGCCACTGCGATTGCCCGGCACGCCCGACGGCGAGGCCTTGAAGGCCGGACTGATCATGGAAGACCGCAGAGGAAACTTCGCAACCAAAGCGGAGATCGAGAGGATCCAAGCCTGGATCGAGAAGAACCATCCGGATTGGGAACACAAAGGTGGCGGTGTGGACCGAAAAAAAGGCGGACTTAGATCCGAATTTTGGATTCCTAGCGTGGCGAAGCTCTTCGGCGGTGACGGCCGGAAAGGAGGGACGTTCGTCGACCTTTCTTTCAAGACACCATCCGGGAAATGGATTCACATCCAAACTGTCGACGTGGACCCGAAGACAGGAAAGGTAACGCAGGACGAACTAGATGCTGCGGATCGAATCCGCCGGTCGGGCAAGAATATCGACGTCATCCTCATCCCCAAGGGCGTGCAGATGGCTAAATTCTTCAAGCGTTCAAAACGACCCTAAACCCTGTATCCTACGGACGTGGGCAAGAGACACGGTGACATCTGTTTTCGCTGGCGGGACTTCGTCATGACGGAGCGGGACGAACTCGCGTACAGTCGCGTGCTGAGCGAGATCGTCCCGGACATTCTGTTTTACGAGGACGGTGGACGCGCCAATTCACGCACGCGGCGGATACCCTACATCCCCGCGTCGAACGAATGGCAGGTCTACGTCGCCGTGCCCGCGCCGAATCAACTGGCGGAATGGGCACGGAACTTCGATTTCGACCATCCCGTCGTCGAACCGGCGCTCTACGGCTACTTCCAGCGCTCCGCTTGGGAATGGCCCGACCCGACGAAAAAGTGGGCCTTCGATCCGCCGCTCATGACCGAAGGGAACATATCCGTCGGGTTTCCCTGTCGGAATGACGACCTCAGGCGTCTCGCCGAGAGAATTGTTCGAGGCCTGAATAAGGTCACCACGTTCGGAAAGCGGCGGTTCGGCCTCGACGCCTGCCGCTGGTCGCAGGCCGGCGGCGGGGAGCGGCGGGGGCTGGGGCCGGGCGTCTTGATCGACCCGAGCGAAAAGATCGAACTCAACAAGTACTACGACGACTCGCTCTGGGATGACGATCGGCTTCCCGACGAAGCGACCGGAGTGCGGGTTTGACCGGGCGGAAAGATCGGCCAGGCCGCCGGCGCCGCCGCACTTGGGACGACGGGGGCGCTGACCCGTGACACGCCGCGGGACGACGAGAAGGCCGCGACCGCGGAGAGGACAGACATCGCCCCGCCGCCACTGCGATTGCCCGGCTTTGAGCCGCCTCATGAAGAAGATCGAAAGCCGCAGAAAACCGTGTTTCCCGCCGGTACCGTCGAACTGCCTGACCTGTCAACGCCACTGCCTCCTCCCGCGAAACCGACGATTTACGTACTTCCTGCGCCCGAACCCGGCGAGTTCGGCGACGGCATTGTCGAGCGAAAAGGGAATGAAGCAACCCGGAAAGAACTCGAACGGATTCGCGATTATTTCGTTTCCAAAGGCTGGAAACATATCGCGGGCGGCAGATATGGCGCCGGCGACCCGGCGCTATCCGAGCCAGGCTCTACGCTAAAGCCCGGGGATGAACGGAGCGAACACCACGTGCCCGGTCATTTCGGCAGTCTCAAAGGGGGGCACTTTACCGATTTGACCTTCGAAATGCCCGACGGCCGCAAAGTCCATGTCCAATCCGTGGACGTGGATCGCAATGGAAAACCTACCCAACGCGAACTGGACAACGCGGAAAAAATCAGGCGTGCCGAAAAGAACACCGACGTAATTTTGATTCCGAAAGGTGCGCAACTGGAGAAGCTAAAGCGATAAACCACCAATCAATAATCAACTCGTGACGGTGTCGGCACCATGTTAGCTTTTTAGCATGACGCCGACACCGCTTCGTTTCTGGACCCGCTATTGCGTGATGGACGACTTCGACGACGCGATGCTGTCCTTCGCGTTGCGCGATGCGTTCCCCAACGTTCTTTTCATTCATGGCGGGACGATGCGAAAGATGGCCGAACTGAATCCGGCGGCGACAATTCCCGAATGCGATCAGACGGTCGTCGACATTTGGTTCCCCCACGATAATTGGAAGCCTCTCTTCTTCCCCCACCCCGACTACCCCAACAGGTTTGACTGCATCAATCCTCCCCACCTCTTCCTCCGTTACGTCAGGACACGTTGGGATTTTGGTGGCAGCCATGCCGACCGCAAATGGGCCTTCGACTATCCGACACCGGAAAGAGGTCGCATCTCTTCAGGCCGGTGGGAATGGGACGAAGAGCAGCGTGAGTTGAGGAGCAAGGTTACCAAAATTCTCGGCCGCCTCTCGAACAACCGGCTGAAATCCCTCTTGGATCGCGATCGGTTCCTTTCGAAGAAAGATGCGAAACGGGGAAACCTCTGGGTCGGCTACCACGTTCTCGATTGGTGCTCCGAGGACCCCAGACGCGCGATCGATGGCCATTCAAGGCCATGCGACGACTGGGAACATAAGGAGACGGCCTGGTATCGATATCTGAAAAAGCGGGTTGTCGATCGTTTCGGCGAGAATTACGGCGGACCAAGGAAATTCGTACCCACCGGGAAAAGATCGTATGTGCCGTACCGGATCCCGATCTGATCATGATCAGGCTGAGCCGAAGCTCCCTGCCGCGTTTCACGCGCCGCCCGCCGCCCGCCCTCTCACCCCGATTTCTTCACGAACTCGGTCAGGATCACGATCAGCTGGCCGTTGACCCGGCCTTCGATCTGTTTGGCGTTGTCGGGCACCAGGGAGATGCCGCGCACGGCCGTGCCGCGCTTGGCCGTGAAGCTGGCGCCCTTCACGTTCAGGTCCTTGATCAGGGTCACCGTGTCGCCCGCCGCCAGCGCGGCGCCGTGGCAGTCCCGGTGTTCGGCCGCGCCGTCGCCGGCGGCATCCGCCAGTCCCGATCGCGCCCAGGCCAGGGTCTCGTCGTCCAGGTACAACTGGTCGAGGAGGTCGACCGCCCAGGCCTCGCCGTCGAGCCGGGTGAGCATGCGCCAGGCCACGGCCTGCACCGCCGGGACCGGGGTCCACATGCTGTCCGCCAGGCAGCGCCAGTGATCGGAGTCCATCGCCTGCGCCCCGTCGACCTGCGCCCGGCAGGCGGCGCACAGCAGCACGCAGCGGTCGGCCGCGCCGTCGGAGGCCGGCGGCACCTCGTAGACGGCGAGGCCGTCGGTGGCGGCGCACAGCTCGCAGGCGGCACCGCTGCGCGCGAAGAGATCGGATTCCGTGGTCATGGCGATGTCCCGTTATTGGCGAAGCCGAAGCATTTAGCGCTTCCGCGCGGGCAAGGGAAGGCCGTCCTATCCCATCCCCCTACGCCGGGTCGCGCCGCCAGTCGATGCGGTAGAGGTCGAAGCGGCGGTCCTTCAGGTTCTGCACCGTGCCGCCGCCGCGCGCCGTCCTGAGGTCGTCGAGGCGCAGGTCGGCGAAGGCCACCATCTCCACGTTCGGGGTGGTGTCGGCGGCGATGCCGTCGCGCGCGAAGGACACGTCGCAGGGCGTCAGGATGCAGCTTTGCGCGTACTGGATGTCCATGTTGTCGACGTTGGGAAGGTTCCCCACGTTGCCCGCCAGCACCACGAAAAGCTGGTTCTCCACGGCCCGGGCCTGGGCGCAGTAGCGCACGCGCATGTAGCTCTGCCGCTCGTCCGTGCAGAACGGCACGAACAGGATCTGCGCCCCCTGGTCGACCAGATGGCGGGCCAGTTCGGGGAACTCGCAGTCGTAGCAGACGTTGACGCCGATCGGCCCGCAGTCGGTCATGATGACCGACATCTCGGACCCGCCCTGGATGTGCCACCAATAGCGCTCGTTGGGCGTGGGATGGATCTTCGCCTGGCGGTGGATGGAGCCGTCGCGCAGGCAGACGTAGCAGATGTTCATGATGTCGCCGTTCGCTTCCCGCGTGGGATGCGAGCCGCCGACGATGTTGATGTTGTAGCTGACGGCGAGGCCGCTCAGCAGTTCCTTCAACGGCTCCGTATAGCGGGTCAGGTGGGCGATGGCCTCGGACGCCGGGATCTGTTCGTTCTCGATCGACAGAAGCTGCAGGGTGAACAGCTCGGGAAACACCACGAAGTCGGATTTGTAGTCGGCCACGACGTCGACGAAGTATTCCACCTGGGCGGCGAATTCCTCGAACGACTTCAGGCGCCGCTGCTGGTACTGGACCAGGCTGACGCGCACGGTGTCCACCGGCCGCCGGCGCTGCAGCGCCGAGACGGGCTCGGGCGCGATGTACTTCGGGTTGCGCCACGCCAGATGCGCCGCATGGCCGCCCGATTCCCGGTCCGACGGCAGGTAGTTCTCGAGCACGCCCAGGATCTCGAAGCCGTTGCGCAGTTGAAAGCCGAGCACGGCGTCGCGCAGGTTCTTGGACGTCACGGCATCCACATAGGCGGCGGGCGATCCGATCTTGCGGGACCGCCGGGCGTATCCCGGGATGCGCCCGCCGAACACGATGCCCTTGAGGTGCAGTTCCGTGGCGAGCGCCTTGCGCGCCGCGTACAGGCGCTGGCCGATGCGCAGGCCCCGGAATTCGGGATCGACGAAGACCTCCATGCCGTAAAGCCAATCGCCGCCGGGGTCGTGGCGCGCGGCGAAGCCGTTGCCCGTGATCTGGGCCCAGGTGTGGGGCGCGAAGGCGATGGCCTCGTCGATGCGGAAGGTGGCGCAGTAGCCGACCACCTGGTCCTCGTAGATGGCGACGAACTGGCCTTTCGGGAAGTTGTTGATCTGGCCGCGCAGCTGGTCCGCCTTGTAGGGCTCCATCTGCGGATAGACCTTGCGGTAAAGCTCGCGCACGGCCTCCACGTCGCCCAGCCGGGCATGGCGGACGATCAGCCTGGCCCTGGTCTCGTTGCTCTTTGCCTGCGCCATGTCTCCCTGTCTTTCACGCCGCCTCGGCGACGCAGGCGGCGAAGTCGCCGGTGATCCGCCCGCGGCGGAGCGGCACGCAGGCCTCGGGGAAGTCCCGGCGGAACGCGCCGCCGGCCGCCCGCACGCCGTCGATGAAGCGTTCCAGGTGCGCCATGGCGCCGGTCGGCAGGTCGTGGACGACGACCAGCGCGTGGTCGAGGGCCGATATCTGTTCCATCGCGGTCTCGACCCAGCCGTCCGGGTCCGCCCAGTCGCGCGGGACGGCGTTCCACAGCACGCAGGTATAGCCGCCGGCGGCCAGGTAGTCGGCCGCCGCGCGGCTGAGCAGGTGCGGGCCGAGGGCCCCGCCGCCGCCGAACGGGCGGAACGGTTTGTCCGCATGGGCGAGGCCGCCGATCAGGTCCTGGGTGCGGCCGATCTCGGCCCCGGGCACGTCCGCCCCCGGCAGCAGGCCGAGCGGCGTTTCGTGGCTGTAGGTATGGTTGGCGATCCAATGGCCCTCGGCGGCGGCCCGTTCGGCCAGCCTGCGGCCGGCCGGGTCGGCGATCTTCTTGCCCAGGACGAAGAAGGTCGCGGGCACGCCCGTGCGCGCCAGCACGTCGAGCACGCCCGGTGTCACGTCAGGCTCGGGCCCGTTGTCGAAGGTCAGGGTCACGTCGCGCATGGACGAAGCCTAGCCGATCCGGGCGCCCCAGGGAACGGCCAGGTGGTGAAGCCTAGTAACGCTCCGGCGGCGTGAAGCCGGGAAACTCCGCCCGCCGCACGGCGCGGTGCATGTAGGAAACCAGGGCGGGGTAGGGTTGCCGGTCGTGTTCCGGCAGGGGCAGCATCAATTCCACCATCAGCAGTCTCGCTTGGCCGTACTCAAAGGACATGTAGCGCCAGACATGATTGCTCAAACCGCAGAACGGGCGCCCATCCTCGTCCACCTCGCCAAGGCCCTCCTTGTCCTCGTAGGCGCCGTAGGCGACGGCGCCGCCCGGCATGGGGAGATAGCAGTCACCGCCGGGCCCCTTGCCGACGACGCCTTCCAACACTTCCCGGTACATCTCCGGCGGCGTCAGGATTTGGTTTCCGTCGTCGTCGGTCGCTTCCAGAATCTGACACTCCACGAACATGCCCGCGTGAGAGCTGTCGGTTTCCAGGCGGGCGTACCACCGAGGAACGGCGGTATCCGAATCTTCATCGACGTCCACCGACATGACTTCCGGCAAAGGGATCTTGACCCGGTCGTCGAAGTTGCAGAGATGCAGTTCCCCCAGGACTTCTTCCGCTTCCCCGCGCTCATCAAGCCGGAAGGGATCGAAAAAGGCCGCGGCGATCTCCCGCTCCATGATCTCGCGCAGCTCGACGAACTCCGGGTCGTCCATCTGCGCGTGGCTCAGGACCAGGGTCATAGCGATGATCGCCATATGCGGCCCCCGGCTGAGGAAGAAGTGCGAATGCCAGAAGCGCAGGGGTTCGCCTTCTTCCTCCACGTCATAGACGTAACGCCACCGGCACCCGTGCTCAGCCGGAAGCAAAACACTTTCGAGCAGGGGCCCGCCTCCGGGCGGTGTCTCTTTTGACATCTCTTCCGCCGTGCGTTGCATGTCCGTCGCTTCGGGCGGCAAGGGCCCGTCGCCTCCCATCCAAATGTGGTCCACCTGAATCCAGAGCGTCCCCGTGTCGGGCTCGTTGCCGTCGGCGTCCTTCTCGTAACAGCCCCAGTATCCCGGCCGGTCCTCGTCGGGCCACACCCCCCACCGCTCGGGAACGCGCAGCGTCACCTCGCCGTTCGCGACGGAAACGGTCTTCAGCTTGTGGAAGTCGCAGGCCATGGCGCACCCCGCCAAGATATCAATACGAGTTATATGTATGTTTTTATATCGTCAAACGTGTTATTGCAAGCCGCATTGAGCGTCCGGCCGGGCCGGGCGGCATTCATTGCCGAACAGGGATCAGCGCAGCGCCGCGCAGGCGCGCTGGATGCGCTGGCAGGCCTCGGTCAGTTCCGCCACCGACGACGCATAGGAAATGCGGAAGTGCGGCGACACGCCGTAGGCCCCGCCGTGCACCGTCGCCACGCCCTCGCCCTCCAAAAGGTACATGACGAAGTCGTGGTCGGTCTCGATCACCCGGCCGTCCGGCGTCGTCTTGCCGATCACCCCGGCGCAGGAGGGATAGACGTAGAACGCCCCCTTCGGCATGGGGCAGGAAATGCCCGGCGCCTGGTTGAGCATGGAGACGACGAGGTCGCGCCGTTCCTCGAACGACTTGGAGCGTTCGGCGACGTAGTCCTGCGGCCCGTTGAGGGCCGCAACGGCGGCGGCCTGGCTGATCGAGCAGGCGCCGACGGTGACCAGGCCCTGCAGCTTGTTCATCTGCTTGATCATGTCCTTGTGCGCCCCGGCGTAGCCGATGCGCCAGCCGGTCATGGAGAACGCCTTGGACACGCCGTTGACGGTCACCGTGCGCTCGAACAGGCGCGGCTCCACCCGGGCCATGGTCGCGAACCTGAGCCCGTCGAAGCAGATGTGCTCATAGACGTCGTCACTGATGACGCCGACGCGGGGATGGTCGAGCAGCACCTCGGCGAGCGCCTTCAGGTCCCGCTCCTCGTACACGGCCCCCGTCGGGTTGTTGGGCGAGTTGATCAGCAGCCAGCGCGTCTTGGGCGTGATGGCCTTGGCGAGATGCTCCGCCGTCAGCTTGAAATCGGCCTCGGGGCCGCAGGTCACCACCACGGGCACGCCGCGGGCGAAGCGCACCATGTCGATATAGGGGATGTAGAAGGGGGCCGGCAGGATGCATTCGTCGCCGACCTCGGTCCCCGCCATGAAGGCGTTGAAGATGACCTGCTTGCCGCCGTTGCCGACGATGACCTGATCGCGGGTATAGGTCAGGCCGTTCTCGCGCCTGAACTTGGCGATGACGGCGTCCTTCAGCGCGGTCGTGCCGGACACGGTGGTATAGGCGGTCTGTCCGTCGAGCGCCGCCCGGTGCGCCGCCGCGATCACGTGGTCGGCGGTGGGGAAGTCGGGCTGGCCCGAGGACAGGGCGATGATGTCCCGCCCCGCCTCCTTCATCTCGCGGGCGCGCTGCGACATCTCGGCGCTGGCCGAGGCTTCGATGCGGTCCATGCGGGCCGCGATTTCCGGATGGGTCATGGGGGTTCCTGCGGGGATTCCTGTGGCGGCGGTTCGGGCCGCCCATGGTCCCGGTTTTCGGGGAGGCGTCAAGAGGCGGCTGAAATTTTAGAAACTAAGCCTGAGAACCGTCAGGTTTCGACTGTTTGACCAAGGGGCCTTTCGTCTTGGATGTCCGTTCCGCAAATACTTCTGGTCTTCGATGATCTAAATTCTCAAGATAAAATCTGTAGTCCTCTAGGTACTCCGTCCGTTCAGGGCTAAGATAGTCGGCCTCACGCAAAAACGCTTCGAGTTCGTCGGGTGAGGGAGGATTCGAAAACCGACTGCCCAGCCTTTTCCATCGTGAATGTTCTTCGTTGGTGACATCTTTGGGAACTTGGTCTGACCCGAGAACCAGCAAGACGTAGTCATGTTTGACGAACTGATGCCAGAGGCCTTCGGCTTGTTGACGTCGACCTTCCGGCACGTCGAGACGTTCCATGAGTTCCCGAGTGATCGAAAGGAGGCGCCTTTGATTATCTTTCGGCATACCCCCCCATCGGCTGCCAGCTTGCGCGGTTGAAAGCGACACTTCAGCGAGCACCACGGCAACTTCTCGAAGGTGTTCTAGGATCATTTCAATTTCACGAACCCTGGTGGCCAGACGCTCGACTTCGACACCAAACCCTTTGATTTTCACAACGTCGGCAAAATTTGCCAATACAAAGCAGACCACCCCGGCGCCATAAGCAACACCAATTGTCACGAGATCGCGCATTCCCGTAAACAAAGCCCAGGAGCCAAAGCCGAAAAGCGTGATCCAGAGAATGTGAAAAATGGTATTTGGGAAGTATGGGCGACTTTTGCTCATGCGGCTTTTTTCAGGCATGGCCTCCCCCTCACCTTGAACTCAGGCGTTACCGCATATGGTCGCCTTTTTGTGCAACGGGTCAAGAGCTTGCGCGCAGGCTCCCGGCCTCAGCCAATCCCCCCAGCCGCCGCACCAGCGCCGCGATCTCCGGCACCCCGTCGCCGGTCTTCATGTTGGTGAAGACGAAGGGGCGCTCGCCGCGCATGCGCTTGGCGTCGCGGTCCATGACGGCAAGGTCCGCGCCGACATGGGGGGCCAGGTCCGTCTTGTTGATGACCAGGAGGTCCGAGCGGGTGATGCCCGGCCCGCCCTTGCGGGGGATTTCCTCGCCGGCCGAGACGTCGATGACGTAGATCGTGATGTCGGCCAGTTCGGGCGAGAAGGTGGCGGCCAGGTTGTCGCCGCCGCTTTCGATCAGGATCAGGTCGAGGCCCGGGAACCGGGCCCGCATTTCCTGAACGGCGGCCAGGTTGATCGACGCGTCCTCGCGGATCGCCGTGTGCGGGCAGCCGCCCGTCTCCACCCCCAGGATGCGCTCGGGCGGCAGGGCGCCGCGCCGGGTCAGGGCCTCGGCGTCCTCCTTGGTGTAGATGTCGTTGGTGATGGCGCAGATGTCGAAGGTGTCGCGGAAGGCGCGGCAGAGCTGTTCCATCAGCGCCGTCTTGCCGGAGCCGACGGGGCCGCCGACGCCGACGCGCAGCGGCCCATGGGGAGACGCGTGGGGGGATGCGGTCGTCATGATCTGAAGAGCCTCGTGTACTGGGTTTCGTGGCGCATGGCGGAAATGTCGGACAGGAAGGCGCAGCCGCCGATATCGGACATCTCCGCCGCCTCGGCCGCCCGGGCCGCGCGGGCGACGTCGGGCTCCAGCGCCGCCAGCACGCGCTGCCCGTCGGTCTGCCCCAGCGGGATCACGCGCACGCCGGCGGAAATCAGGTTGGCCGCCACGGCATGGACGAAGGCGTCGAGCGCCGGGGCGCGCGGCACCCCATGCCCGCCGGCGGCCCAGGCGACGGCGACGGGATAGGCGATATCTCCCTGCCATTCTTCGCATCCTGCATAGGACCAGCTCGCCCGCGTCGCGATCAGGAAGGCGTTGCCCTGGGCCGTGGTCTCCAGCCGCCGTTCCGACGTCGGGCAGAGGGCGACGGCGAGGGCGTTGATCTCGGCCAGCGCGGCGCGGTCCCCCGACGCGGCGGCGTCATGGCTGCGCGCGAACAGCACGGCGTCGGTCCACGCCCCGCCGTGGTGCAGCAGGTCGCGGAGCCAGCGGGCCAGCCCGTCGCGGTCGGCCACCGCGCCCGCCTCGACCGCCCATTCCAGGCCGTGGCTGTAGGCGAAGGCGCCCACGGGATAGCCCGGCGACAGCCAGGCCAGGAGCCGGTAAAGGGCCGCGCTATCCATGGGAGTGCCCGTGATCGGGGTGATGGTCATGATGCCCATGCGTGCGGCCATGGCCGTAGGCGCCGCCCTCGGGATTGAACGGCGCCTCCACATGGGCGACCCGCGCCCCCAGCCTGATCAGCATGTCCTCGATCACGTGGTCGCGGCGGATGCGCAGGCGGTCGCCCAGAAGCTCCGTCGGCAGGTGGCGGTTGCCGAGGTGCCAGGCGACGCGCAGCAGAAGGTCCGGGCCGTCGCAGGTGACCTCCAGCAGGGGTTCCTGCGCCGCGCGCACGGCGACGATGCGCCCGTCCTCCAGCACCAGGCCGTCGCCGTCGGCGAGCGCCTCGGCCTCGGCGAGGTCGAGCAGGAACGCGAGGCCGTCCGCGCCGGTCATGGCGAGACGGCGGCGGTGGCGGCCGTCGAAATCGAGCACCACCCGGTCGGCGGCCGCCCCCGACCACTCCCCTTTCCGCTTGAGCGCCGTTGCCCGGATCATCGCCGGTCTCCCTAGAACAAAAAATACCGCTGCGCCATGGGCAGCACCTCGGCGGGCTCGCAGGTCAGAAGCTCGCCGTCGGCGCGCACCTCGTAGGTTTCCGGATCGACCTCGACCCTGGGCGTCGCGTCGTTCAGGATCATCGACTTCTTGGAAATGCCGCCCCGCGTGTTCTCGACGGCCAGCAGGTCCTTGGCCACGCCCAGGTGGTGGGCGATGCCGTCGTCGAGCGCCGCCTGCGAGACGAAGGTCACGCCCGAGGCCGCCATGGACCGCCCGAAGGCCCCGAACATGGGGCGGTAATGCACGGGTTGCGGCGTCGGGATCGAGGCGTTGGGGTCGCCCATGGCCGCCGCCGCGATGGTGCCGCCGATCAGCACCATGTCGGGCTTGACGCCGAAGAAGGCGGGCGACCACAGCACCAGGTCGGCGCGCTTGCCGGCCTCGACCGAGCCGACGTGCCGGGACAGGCCGTGGGCGATGGCCGGGTTGATGGTGTACTTGGCGATGTAGCGTTTGACGCGCAGGTTGTCGTTGTCCCCCGTCTCGCCCGCCAGGCGGCCGCGCTGGCGCTTCATCTTGTCGGCGGTCTGCCAGGTGCGGATCAGCACCTCGCCGACCCGGCCCATGGCCTGGCTGTCCGACGCGATGATGGAGAACGCGCCCAGGTCGTGGAGGATGTCTTCCGCCGCGATGGTCTCCTTGCGGATGCGGCTTTCGGCGAAGGCGACGTCTTCCGGGATGTTGCTGTCCAGGTGATGGCAGACCATCAGCATGTCCAGGTGTTCCTCCAGCGTGTTCACCGTGTAGGGCCGGGTCGGGTTGGTCGAGGACGGGATCACGTTCGCCTCGCCGCAGACCTTGATGATGTCCGGCGCATGGCCGCCGCCCGCCCCTTCGGTGTGGAAGGCATGGATCGTGCGGCCCTTGAAGGCATTGATCGTGTTCTCGACGAAGCCGCTTTCGTTCAACGTGTCCGTATGGATCATCACCTGCACGTCCATGTCGTCGGCGACGGCGAGACAGCAGTCGATGGCGCCGGGGGTGGTGCCCCAGTCCTCGTGCAGCTTGAGGGCGCAGGCCCCGGCCCTGACCTGTTCGACGAGTGCCGCCGGCTGCGACGCGTTACCCTTGCCCGCGAAGGCCAGGTTCATGGGCAGGCCGTCGGCGGCCTGGATCATGCGCCCGATGTGCCAGGGCCCCGGCGTGCAGGTGGTGGCGTTGGTGCCCGTGGCCGGGCCCGTGCCGCCGCCCAGCATGGTGGTGACGCCGGACATCAGCGCCTCCTCGACCTGCTGCGGGCAGATGAAGTGGATATGCACGTCGAGGCCCCCGGCGGTCAAAATCTTGCCCTCGCCGGCGATGGCTTCCGTGCCCGGTCCGACGACGATGTCGACGCCGGGCTGGGTGTCCGGGTTGCCCGCCTTGCCGATGGCGGCGATGCGCCCGCCCGATAGCCCTACGTCGGCCTTGACGATGCCCCAGTGGTCGACGATCAGGGCGTTGGTGATGACCGTGTCGACGGCGCCCTCGGCGCGCGTCGCCTGGGACTGCCCCATGCCGTCGCGGATGACCTTGCCGCCGCCGAACTTGACCTCTTCCCCATAGGTGGTGAAGTCGCGTTCGACCTCGATGAACAGCTCCGTGTCGGCGAGCCTGACCTTGTCGCCCACGGTGGGGCCGAACATGTCCGCATAGGCGGCGCGCGAAATCCGTGCCGGCATCAGTTCGTCTCCCCCGTTTTTTGGCCGTCCAGGTCGCCCATGATCTTCTGGTTGAAGCCGTAGACGCGGCGCCCGCCCAAAAGCGGCACCAGGGTCACGTCGCGGCTCTGCCCCGGCTCGAACCGCACGGCGGTGCCCGACGCAATGTCGAGGCGCATGCCGCGCGCCTTGTCGCGGTCGAAGCTGAGGGCCGCGTTGGTTTCATGGAAATGATAATGGCTGCCCACCTGCACCGGGCGGTCGCCGGTGTTGGCGACGGTCAGGGTCACGGTCGGCTGGCCTGCGTTCAGCTCGATCTCGCCGGGCGCCGCGATGATTTCACCTGGGATCATGACGTCCTCCCTCAACGGATCGGGTCGTGGACGGTGACCAGCTTTGTCCCGTCGGGAAAGGTCGCTTCGACCTGCACGTCGTGGATCATCTCGGGAATCCCCTCCATGACCTGGTCGCGGGTGACGACATGGGCCCCCGCCGCCATCAGGTCGGCGACGGACCGCCCGTCGCGCGCGCCCTCGACCACGAAGTCGGAAATCAGCGCCACGGCCTCCGGATGGTTGAGCTTGACCCCCCGTTCCAGCCGCCGCCGCGCGACCATGGCCGCCATGGCGATCAGCAGCTTGTCCTTCTCTCTCGGTGTCAGGTTCATGGAGCCTCCCTCTTGGATCTTCTTTGATATCTACAGGTGCCAGACGCGGGGCAGCGCCCGCCCGGCCAACAGGTTCAGCAGCGGCACCAGATATGCCCGCAGGGCCCGCGTGTCGGCCGCGACGAGGCGGCAGACCAGCACGCCGGGCAGGGCGCTCGCCCCCGCCGTCGGCAGCGGATCGAGCACCGCCCGCGTCTCGGCCAATCGTTTCTCCGCTCCCTGCGCCGCGAACACCACCGTCGCCACGGCCTTCATGCCCGCCATCGTCGCGGGGCCCGCCGCGACGGCGTCGATGTCGTTCTCCAGTCGCGCCGCGTCGGCGAAAATCAGTTCGCCGTCCCGCCGCAGCCGCCAGGAATCCGTGAACGATCCCGCCGCCACCGTCTCGCCCGAGGCGACGCGGCCGAGCACCAGCGCCTCGACGGCGAGCAACGCCGCGTCGGCTTCCAGATCAACCTCAAGCGCGCGGTCGAGCCGGCCGCCGTCGAACAGGATGGTTTCCTGCGGCAGCCAGTGAAGCCGCGCGCCGGGCCCGGCGGAAAGCCGCGTTTCGACCCGCGCCGTTCCCGACGCGGCCCGGTAGATCCGCTCGCAGGCCTGGGTCGTCAGGGTCAGATGGGCCCCCGCGTCCGCCCGGGCCTCGGTTTCGTACACGTCGCCGCCCGTCAGTCCCCCGGCGGTGTTGAGCAGCACGGCCTCGATCCCCGGCGTGCCGTAAACCTTGGGCAGGCGCAGCTTGGCGCAGCCGTCCTGGTACAGGTCGGCAAGACGCGTGCAGCCGTTCTCGTCGCGGACCGCGATGCGGGCCCGGCCGCGGGCGCGTTGCAGGGGGATGGTGTCGCCGGGCCGGTCAGACGGTGAGGTGCCGTCGTACATCGTCCGCGTCCAGTTCGCTCTTGTCGCCGGCGACGATGACCTCGCCCCGGTCCATGACGGCGATGGCGTCGGCCAGTTCGTGGGCGAAATCGAAATACTGTTCGACCAGCAGGATCGCCATTTCGCCGGTCTCCCGCAAGTGGGAAACCGCGTGTTTGATGACCTTGTTGGTCTCGCCGTTGCCGTCGCCGCGCGGCGGCTCGTAGACCCGGAAAGGCGTTTCCTGGTCCTGTTTGCTGGCGCGGTCGCGCAGGAACTTGATGGCGCCGCCGATGTCCTTGATGATCGAGGGCTGGATGCCCTCGGTCGGCTCGTCCAGCACCAGCAGGCGCGGCCGCGTGACCAGGGCCCGCCCGATGGCGAGCTGCTGCTGCTGCCCGCCCGACAGGTCGCCGCCCCGGCGCCTCAGCATGTCCTTCAGCACTGGGAACAGCGCGAACACCTCGTCCGGGATGAAGCGCAGCCTGGACGGCAGGCCGGCGAACCCGGTCTCCAGGTTCTCCTGCACCGTCAGCAGGGGGAATATTTCTCGCCCCTGCGGGACGTAGGCGATGCCGCGCCGCGCCCGGTCGTAGGTGGCGAGCGGATTGAGCGACCCGCCGTCCCACAGGATGTCCCCATTGGCGATCGGGTGATGGCCGACGATGGCGCGCAAAAGCGAGGTCTTGCCGACGCCGTTGCGGCCCAGCAGGCAGGTCACCTTGCCGATCTCGGCGGTCATGCTGACGCCGCGAAGGGCCTGGGCGGCGCCGTAGAACAGGTCGACGTTACGAACTTCAAGCATCTCTCGCCTTCCTCTCCCTAGCGTCCCAGATAGACTTCGATGACGCGCTCGTCGGCGCTGACGTAGTCCAGCGTGCCCTCGGCGATGGCCGTGCCCTCGTGCAGCACCGTGACCTGGACGTCCAGGTCGCGCACGAAGGCCATGTCGTGCTCGACCACCACCACCGAATGGAGTTGGGCGATGTCGCGCAAAAGGCGCGCGGTCTCCGCCGTCTCGGCGTCGGTCATGCCGGCCACCGGCTCGTCGACCAGCAGCAGCTTGGGGTCCTGGGCCAGCAGCATGCCGATCTCCAGCCACTGCTTCTGGCCGTGCGACAGGTTGGCCGAGACCTCGCCGCGCAGGTGGCCGAGGCGGGTGATGTCGAGAATGTCCTCGATCTCCTGCCGGTCCCTGGCCGTGGTCGCGTGGAACAGAGTGTCCCAGGTCCGCCGCCCGGCCTTGAGGGCCAGCAGAAGGTTGTTCCAGACGGTGTGGTTCTCGAACACCGTCGGCTTCTGGAACTTGCGGCCGATGCCCAGGCTGGCGATCTCGGCCTCGTCCATGCGCGTCAGGTTGACGGTCTCGTCGAACAGCACGCGGCCGGAATCCGGCTTCGTCTTGCCGGTGATGACGTCCATCATGGTCGTCTTGCCCGCCCCGTTGGGGCCGATGATGGCGCGCATCTCGCCCGGTTTCACGGTCAGCGACAGGTCGCGGAGCGCCCGGAACCCGTCGAACGAAACGTTGACGTTTTCCAGGTAGAGGATGGAGCTTTTCAAGGACATGCCCTTCCCCCCTAGTCCGCTTCCTGCGGCGCGGTGCCGCGCAGCTCGCCGTCCCCGGCGTCCCGGGCCGCGCGCCGCCGGGCCATGAGATCGTCCCAGGTGCCGACGATGCCCTTGGGCAGGAACAGGGTCACGGCGATGAACAGGCCGCCCAGCGCGAACAGCCAGAATTCCGGCAGCACGCCGGTGAACACGGTCTTGCCCAGGTTGACCAGAACCGCGCCCACGGCGGCCCCCACCAGGGTTCCGCGGCCGCCCACGGCGACCCAGATCACGACCTCGATGGAATTGGCCGGCGTGAATTCCGACGGGTTGATGATGCCGACCTGGGGCACGTAGAGCGCCCCCGCCACCCCGGCCATGCAGGCCGAGAGCGTCCACACCAGAAGCTTGTAGTTCTCGGGCCGGTAGCCGAGGAAGCGGGTGCGGCTTTCCGCGTCGCGCACGGCGATCAGCACCTTGCCGAACTTGGAATTGACCAGCGCCTTGCAGATCATGAAGCCGAATGCGAGGGCGACGGCCGAAGCCATCAGAAGGCCGGCGCGGGTGCTACCCGCCTGCACGTCGAAGCCCAGAATGTCCTTGAAGTCGGTCAGGCCGTTGTTGCCGCCGAAGCCCATGTCGTTGCGGAAGAAGGCGAGCATCAGCGCGAAGGTCAGCGCCTGGGTGATGATCGAGAGATACACCCCGGTGACGCGCGAACGGAAGGCGAACCAGCCGAACACGAAGGCCAGCACGCCCGGCACCGCCACCACCATCAGGGCCGCGAACCAGAACTGATCGAAGCCGTACCAGAACCAGGGCAGTTCCTTGTAGTTCAGGAACACCATGAAGTCGGGCAGGACCGGATCGCCGTAAACGCCGCGGGTGCCGATCTGGCGCATCAGGTACATGCCCATGGCATAGCCGCCGAGCGAGAAGAACGCCGCGTGGCCGAGCGACAGCACGCCGCAGAAGCCCCAGACGAGGTCGACGGAGAGCGCCAGCAGGGCGTAGCAGAGGTACTTGCCGACCAGCGAGACCACATAGGTCGGCACGTGCAGGGGATGGCCCGGCTGCGTCGTCAGGCTGAGCACCGAGACGACGAGCGCGGCCGTGAACAGAACGGCCAGGAACATCCAGGCCCGGCGGTCGAACCCGCCCTGGAGAAGCCTGAGGGTCATCATGTCTCGATCGCCCGGCCCTTGAGGGCGAACAGGCCCCGGGGACGCTTCTGGATGAACAGGATGATGAAGACGAGGACCAGGACCTTGCCCAGCACCGCGCCCGCGTAGGGTTCCAGAAACTTGTTGGCGACGCCCAGGGTCATGGCGCCGACCAGGGTGCCCCACAGATTGCCGACGCCGCCGAACACCACGACCATGAAGCTGTCGATGATGTAGCTTTGGCCCAGGTTGGGGCTGACGTTGTCGATTTGGCTGAGCGCCACGCCGGCGATCCCGGCGATGCCCGAGCCGAGGCCGAAGGTCACGGCGTCGACCCAGCTGGTGCGGATGCCCATGGCCCCCGCCATGCGGCGGTTCTGGGTGACGGCGCGCATCTGCAGGCCCAAGGGCGTCTTCTTCAGCACCGCCATCAGGGCGAACAGCACGGCGAGCGCGAACACGATGATCCACAGCCGGTTGTAGGTGACGGTCAGGTGGCCGACCTCGAACGCGCCGGACATGAACTCAGGCGCCCCCACTTCGCGGTTGGTCGGCCCGAAGATGGTGCGCACGGTCTGCTGCAGGACCAGCGAGAGGCCCCAGGTCGCCAAGAGGGTTTCCAGCGGCCGGCCGTAGAGAAAGCGGATGATGCCGCGCTCGATGGCCATGCCCACGGCGCCCGCGACCAGGAAGGCGAGCGGCACGGCGATCAGCAGGGAATAGTCGAACAGCCCCGGCAGCGAGGTACGGATGACCTCTTGCACCATGAAGGTCACGTAGGCGCCGATCATCACCATCTCGCCGTGCGCCATGTTGATGACGCCCATGACGCCGAAGGTGATGGCGAGGCCGATTGCCGCCAGCAGCAGGACCGAGCCGAGGGAGAGGCCGTACCACACGTTCTGCGCCGCGCTCCACAGCTCCAGCGTCTGGCGGATCGACTTGGCCGTCGCCTCGGCGGCGGCCTTCACCGCGCCCTCGGTCTGCGCGGCAGCGGCCAGCGCCACGGAAAGGGCGTCGCGGTCGCCGCGTTCCTCGATCACCTTGAGGGCGGCGACCTTGTCGGCCTCGGGCACGTCGGATTTCAGTTGCACGGCGGCCCGCGCCTGACGCATGGCCTCGCGCACACGGTCGTCCGTCTCCTTGAGGATGGCGGCGTCGAGGGCGGAAAGGGCGTCCGGGTCCTGGGACTTGAACACGGCCGCGGCCGCCTTGAGGCGCACGGCCGGGTCCTTGGAGAGAAGCGTCAGGCCGCCCAGCGCCGCCTTCAACTCGCGGCGCAGTCGGTTGTTCACGCGGATTTTCTTGACGGCGAAGGTGTCGGCCGTGCCGGCTGTCCGGCCGGTCAAGGGATCGATGAGGGCGAAGCCGCCCTCGGCCTTCTTCGTGATGAAGACTTTCTTGTCGGATTGCCGGACGTAAAGACCGCCGGCCAGCAGGGCCTCCAGCGCGGGGACGACGCGGTCGTCGCCGGTGGCCGCCAGGGCCTGGATCTGCTTCGCCGTGTCGGCAAACCCGCCGGTGCCCAGCGCGTCGATGCGCGCCTGGAGGCTGTCGTCGGCCGCCCGGGCTGGACCCGTGGGGATCAGCCAGGCGAGGGCCAGGAAAAGGACCAGTGAATGGATCGTTCGCGCCATGGACCTGCCGCCGTTGCCAGGTTGTCGGATGCGGAAGACTTGGGAAGTCCGGGGGGCGGGGCGACGGCCCCGCCCGCCCGTGTGGTCTGTCTGCGTCACCTGCGTGACCGGGTACCGGCTCAGGAACCCTGGCCGCCGCACTTGCCGGTCTTGACGTTGAAGTTGCCGCAGGCAAGGGGCTTGCGCCAATCGGCGATCAGGTCCTTGGAGCCCGGCAGGAAGTCTGACCAGGCGTCGCCCGGCACCAGGCCCGGCGTGGAGGACACGGTCTCGAACTGGCCGTTGGCCTGGATCTCGCCGATCAGCACCGGCTTGGTGATGTGGTGGTTCGGCATCATGGCCGACACGCCGCCGGTCAGGTTCGGCACGGTGACGCCGACGATGCTGTCGATGACCGCGTCCGGCGCCGTCGTCCCGGCGATCTCGACCGCCTTCACCCACATGTTGAAGCCGATGTAATGGGCCTCCATGGGGTCGTTGGTCACGCGCTTCGGGTTCTTGATGAAGGTCTTCCACTGCTTGATGAAAGCCGCGTTTTCCGGCGTGCTGGCGGACATGAAGTAGTTCCAGGCCGCCAGGTGGCCGACCAGGGGTGCCGTGTCGAGACCGGCCAGTTCCTCTTCGCCGACGGAGAACGCGACGACGGGGATGTCCTCGGCCTTGATGCCCTGGTTGGCCAGTTCCTTGTAGAACGGCACGTTGGCGTCGCCGTTGATGGTCGAGACGACGGCGGTCTTCTTGCCGGCCGAACCGAACTTCTTGATGTCGGCGACGATGGTCTGCCAGTCGGAATGGCCGAACGGCGTGTAGTTGATCATGATGTCCGACGCGGCGACACCCTTGGCCTTGAGGTAGGTCTCGAGAATCTTGTTGGTGGTGCGCGGATAGACGTAGTCGGTGCCGGCCAGGACCCAGCGCTTCACGCCTTCCTGCTTGGCCAGGTAGTCGACGGCCGGGATCGCCTGCTGGTTCGGCGCGGCGCCGGTGTAGAACACGTTCTTCTGGCTTTCCTCGCCTTCGTACTGCACCGGATAGAACAGGACCGAGTTCAGTTCCTCGAACACCGGCAGCACGGACTTGCGCGACACCGACGTCCAGCAGCCGAACACCACGTCGACCTTCTTGACCTCGATCAGCTCGCGGGCCTTTTCCGCGAACAGCGGCCAGTTGGACGCGGGATCGACGACGACGGCTTCCAGCTTCTTGCCGAGCAGGCCGCCCTTCTTGTTCTGCTCCTCGATGAGCATCAGCATGACGTCCTTCAGCGTGGTTTCGCTGATCGCCATGGTGCCCGAGAGCGAGTGAAGGATGCCGACCTTGATGGTGTCGGCGGCCTGCGCGACGGACGCCGTCATCGCGGCCGCGGTCAGGGCGATGGCCGCCGCTGCCCCCCGGAAATAGGTTTTCATGATATCGCCTCCAAATAAGGAAATGTTGCTGCGTTGCGGCATACCTAATGGCAATCGTCGTGCCAAACCGCGCCGGATCCGGAAATTGATGTTTTATTGTTTTTCATCAATGAAATAGATGGACAGGCCCGGCCGGCGTCCCGACCGGCCGGGGATATATTATGACTACGTATTATGCAGATATGAAATTTTGCATAATATTTAGTCATATAAGCGTGGCGCCGGCCCGGCCGTTTTCCCCGCCCGGTCGACAAAACGGACAAATGACAAATCCGTTGCGGTCAGGTTATAGGTCGCCCGCACTATCGATTGTGACGATACCAGCCATTGATTTACTCTATTACCTGCGCGACACCCCGCCCAGGAATCCATCGGAGGCCCCATGATCACGTCCCACCGCGAGCCCCTGTCCCCCCAGCCCGAATCCCTCACCAAGGCCGGCAAGCTGCGCCGGATGCTGACCTCGCCGGAGCTTGAGTTCATCATGGAGGCGCACAACGGCCTGTCGGCGAAGATCGTCGAGGAGGCCGGCTTCAAGGGCATCTGGGCCTCGGGCCTCAGCATGTCGGCGGCCTTGGGCGTGCGCGACAACAACGAGGCCTCGTGGACCCAGGTCCTGGAGGTTCTGGAGTTCATGGCCGACGCCACGACGATCCCGATCCTGGTCGACGGCGACACCGGCTGGGGCAACTTCAACAACATGCGCCGCGCCGTCGCCAAGTTCTGCCAGCGCGGCATCGCCGGCATCTGCATCGAGGACAAGCTGTTCCCCAAGACCAATTCCTTCATCGGCGAGGGCCAGCCGCTGGCCGACAAGGACGAGTTCGCGGGCAAGATCAAGGCCGGCAAGGACAGCCAGACGGACCCGGACTTCTGCATCGTCGCGCGGCTCGAGGCCTTCATCGCCGGGCGCGGCCTGAACGAGGCGCTCGACCGCGCCCATGCCTATGCCGAGGCCGGGGCCGACGCCGTGCTGTGCCATTCCAAGCTGGCCACCGCGGACGAGATCATGGCCTTCATGCGCCAGTGGGACAATCGCGTGCCGGTCGTGATCGTGCCGACCAAGTACTACGCCACGCCGACGGACGAATTCCGCAGGGCCGGCATCTCGCTGGCGATCTGGGCCAACCACAACCTGCGCGCCGCGATCACGGCCATGCGCGAGACCACGGCCCGCATCCTGCGCGAGGAAAGCCTGGCCGGCGTCGAGCCCAACATCACCACGGTCTCCGAGATTTTCGAGATTCAGGGCAACGACGAGCTGAAACGAGCCGAGGCGCGCTATCTGCCGAAGACCGAGGCGCGCCGCGCCGTGGTCCTGGCCGCCAGCCGAGGCAAGGCCCTGGGCGCACTGACCGCCGACCGCCCGAAATGCATGATCGACGTGCGCGGGCGGCCGCTGCTGGCGCGCCTGACCGACACGTTGAAACAGTCGGGCATCCGCGACATCACGGTCGTGCGCGGCTATGCCAGGCACATGATCAACCTGCCCGGCATCCAGACCGTGGACAACGACTTCTATGACAAGACCGGCGAGGTCGGCAGCCTGGCCTGCGCCAGGGACGCGGTCCAGGGCGATTGCGTCATCGCCTACGGAGACATCCTGTTCCGCCACCACCTGCTGGACAAGCTGTTCGAAACGCCGGGCGACATCATCGTGGTGGTCGACGGCCAGTGGCGGGCGCGCGGCGACGAACACCAAGGCGACGACGCTGAAACGGTCTGGGTGCGCGACTTCGCCGAATGCTCGATCCCCTTCGCCGCCGACTTCATGGACGAGGACGCGCCCGTGACCCTGACGCGCATGGGCCCGGACCTGGCCGAGGCCGCGATCTCGGGCGAATGGGTCGGCCTCGCCCGCGTCACGGAAAAGGGCGCGGAATTGGTGCGCGGCGAAATCGATGCCATGCTGGCCGAGGGCCTGAGCAAATCGGGCCTGCCCGAGCTTTTCTCCCGCCTGGTCGCCAAGGGCCACGCCATTTCCGTCGCCTACGTGGCCGGACAATGGATGGACATCGACCAGGCGGCCGACCTGAACCAGGCGAAACTGTTCCTGTAGAAAACCAGGCCACCCTCCCTCTCCCCCGGACGGGGGGAGAGGGCCGGGGTGAGGGGGCAGTCCGGTCGACATTCCCCTCACCCACTGCGGCTAAAGCCCTTACGGGCTTGAGCCTCGTTGCCCTCTCCCTTAAGGGAGAGGGAACTGGTTTCTGACCCTTGCCCCGGAGCCCCGCCATGATCGACGCCGACGACTTCCTGACCCCGCTGCGCGCGCGGGGATACGACTTCTTTACCGGCGTGCCCTGCTCGTTCCTGACGCCGCTCATCAACAAGGTGGTCGGCGCCTCGGCGGGCCAGGGTTCCGGCAGCGGTGGCAACGCCCGCATGGACTACGTCCCCGCCGCCAGCGAGGGCGAGGCCGTGGCGATCGCTTCGGGCGCCTGGCTGGCCGGGCGCGGGACGGTGGTGATGTTCCAGAACTCAGGCCTGGGCAATGCGGTCAACCCGCTGACCTCGCTCAACCATCCGTTCCGCATCCCGTCCCTGGTCGTCACCACCTGGCGCGGCGGCCCGGGCCTGAAGGACGAGCCGCAGCACGAACTGATGGGCGAGATCACGCCGGACCTGCTGGACGTCATCCGCGTCCCCCACCTGCCCTTCCCGACCGAGGCCGAAGCGGTCACGCCCGCCCTCAAGGTCGCCACGGGCTACATGGAAACGGAGAACCTGCCCTTCGCCTTCATCATGGAACAGGGCGGCGTGAAGGACGACGGCCTGGACGCCACGCCCATGCCCGCCCCCGACCTGGGCCCGGTGACGGACCTGTTCACCGGCGCAGACCTGCCGGGGCGCATGAAATCCATGGAAGCGGTGCTTGAGGTTCTGCCCGACGACGCCGGCATCATCGCCACCACGGGCAAGTGCGGGCGCGAACTGTTCACCATCGAGGACCGCAAGCAGCACCTGTATCAGGTGGGCTCCATGGGCGGGGCCGCCGGCATGGGCCTGGGCGCGGCGCTCAACGTCACCTCTCCGATCATCGTGTTCGACGGCGACGGGGCGGCCCTGATGAAGCTGGGCACCCTGGCGACCATCGGCAGCATGGCGCCCCGCAACCTCATCCATATCGTGTTCGACAACGGCACCTACGATTCCACGGGCGGCCAGCCGACCACGGCGCCCGCCGTGCGCTTCGCCCGCGTGGCGCAGGCCTGCGGCTATGCCGCCGGATGGGAAGCGGACGGCCTGGACGGCCTCAAGCAGGCGGTGGCGGAGGCCCT
>PFFW01000172.1 GCA_002781745.1 Rhodospirillales bacterium CG15_BIG_FIL_POST_REV_8_21_14_020_66_15 | reverse complement strand
CTCCATCGCCTCCTCACTGGAGACAATGAATCACGACAGACCCGATTAGGGAATCCCCTTAATGGGTCCGGACCCTAGTAAAATTCATCATTCGGAGGCGAGATTGATCGTTCCTCACATGAGGTCAGGAGTAAGCGCTTACAGACCAAGCGCAACAAGCCGTACTGGGGGGGGCACGTAGGATCCTGGAGTTTCCATATTCCGGCCAAAAGCGGTGCTTGCCGCCACGGGCTGGCCAAGCGCGCCAGACAGCTCTGTCGGGAGAAGGCAAAAGGAACGTCTCTTTCCGCCAGCGGTGCTCCGAACGACCTGTGGTGCGCCATCTCCCGCGCGCGTCGTCGTCGGCTTGCGTTCAGTTCGCGTTGCGCACCTTGACGTAGGTTCCTGGAGCGTCCTCGATGGCTTTCAAGCCGCCCGTCCCCGGTGTCCGTGGACCGACCTTGGCGCCGCTTTTCCGGGCCAGCCACCTGCCCCAGTCGGTCCACCACGACCCTTCGTGAGCCTTTGCATCCGAAAGCCATGCCTCCGGATCGGCGGGCGTTTTCTCGTTGGTCCAAAACCCATATTTTCCGCTTGCCGGCGGGTTGACGATACCTGCGATATGACCCGAACCGCCCAAAACGAAGCGCACGGGTCCACCTGTCGCTTGAGTAAGCGGATAGCACGACACCCATGGCGCAATATGGTCGTCGCGGGTGGCGACGGAATAGATCGGCGTCTTGATCTTTGCCAGGTCCAGCGGCACGCCCGCAAGTTCGATCCCGCCCGGCAGCATCAACAGGTTCTTCAGGTAGAAATTCTCGATGTAATAAACCAGCATCTCGGCCGGCAGGCGGGTCGAGTCCGAATTCCAATAAAGCAGGTCGAAGGGCATGGGATCCTTGCCCAAAAGGTAATTGTTGACGACGAAGGACCAGATCAGGTCGTTCTCGCGCATCATCGAGAACATGTCGGCCATATGCTTGCCTTCGAGATATCCCTTTTGCGCCACATGGCCCTTGATGCGCCGAAGCTGGGCATCGTTGACGAAGACCGAAACCTCACCCACATCCTTCAGGTCGACCATGGTGGCCATCAGGCTTGCGGATTTGATCCGATCGTCGCCGACCGCCGCCAAGTACGCGAGGGTCGCCGTGGTCAGAATGCCTCCGATGCAGAAGCCAAGAACGTTGACCTCCCTCTCGCCGATGGCTTTTTCGATGGCGCCCAGCGCCGCCAGCGGGCCTTCCTTCATGTAATCGGCAAAGGATTTGTCGGCCAGATCCTCGCGCGGATTGACCCAGGAAATGACGAACAAGGTATAACCCTGATCGACGATCCATTTGACGAGGCTGTTCCTCGGCTGGAGGTCCAGGACGTAGAACTTGTTGATCCAAGGCGGCACGACCAGCAGCGGTCGTTTGAAAACGGATTCCGTCGCTGGCGCGTATTGGATCAGTTGCATCAAGTCGTTTTGGAAAATTACTTTGCCGGGAGTAACCGCGACATTATCGCCAACCGCGAAAGCCGCTTCGTTGGTCATGCTTATCTTCAGCTCTCCCCGGCCCTTTTCCAGGTCGGTGAGCAGGTTCTTGAACCCATCGACAAGGTTCTTGCCGCCGGTCTTCTTAACCTCTTCCAGGACCATCGGGTTGGTAAGCGCGAAGTTGCTGGGCGCCATGGCGCTCAAAAACTGGCGCGTGAAGAACGCGACTTGGTCCTTGGCCTCGGGTGTGGTCTTGGTATCCTTGACCAACATGTTGACCCAGTCCGACGACACCAGATAGGCCTGCTTCAGGTAATTGAAGACAAGGTTCTCTTCCCAGGCGTTATCCTTGAAGCGGCGATCCGATTTCTTCGACGCGGCGCCCCCGCCATCGCCAGCCACCATGGCGCGCACATGGAATGACCGCGCCAGATCCACGTTCGCTTGCCACAATTGTATCTGTTGTTCGAGCAGCCTGGCAGGATCGGACCATAGGCTTTGGCTGAACTCCTGAAACGCCTTCGCCATGCCCTCGCCGTCAATAACCGAGAACCCGCCCGTCTTGGCCTCTTTGGCCTGGCGCTCCCAGAACGCCAGGACGACTCGCTGGCTCTGCTCGGCCAGCGACTGCAAATCCTCCAGCGACGTTCCCGGCTCCGGCACGCCACGTATAGGTTTCTGACCGGTCATGGCAAACTCCAATCCTCAGGCGGACACGCATGTGGGTCAGGAATAGCGGCTGAGCGCCTTTTCCCAGCCTTTCTGAAGTTGGTCGACGGCCTTTTCCGTCGCCACCTGCATGTCGTTCCACGCCTGTTCGTTGGCAGATTGGACCTGCTCAACCATGGCTTTCGCCTGCTTGATCGCGTCCTCCATCTGCTGGACGCCTTTTTCGTATTCCACCTTGGCTTCGAGACTCGCCGATTCCAGCTCTTTCTTGGCTTTCGCCACCTGTTTTTGCCATTCCTCTATTTGCTTCTCCGTCTGCGTGACGAATTGATTTTGTGCGGTCATGATCGCCTCCTCTTGCGTATTCGGTTGCGCGGTGCCTTTGCCCCGATGCCTCTATTTCTTTTTCGGTATGTAAAGATCGGTGATCGTTCCCTCGAATGCCTCGGCCGCCATGGCGACAGTTTCCGAAAGGGTCGGATGCGGGTGAACGGTAAGGCCGACGTCGGCGGCGTCGGCCCCCATCTCGATGGCCAATGCCGCTTCGGCGATCAGGTCGCCGGCATTGGGCCCGACGATGCCCGCCCCGATGACGCGCTCCGTCTTCTCGTCGAACAAAAGCTTGGTCATGCCCTCGTCACGGCCAAGCGACAGCGAGCGGCCGGACGCCGCCCAGGGGAATATCCCTTTGCCGTACTTGATGCCCTTCTGTTTGGCCTCCGTTTCGGTGACGCCGACCCAGGCCACCTCGGGGTCCGTATAGGCAACGGACGGAATGACCCGGGCGTCGAAGAAACTCGGCATGCCGGCCGCGGCCTCGGCCGCCACCTTGCCCTCGTGCACCGCCTTGTGGGCCAACATGGGCTGGCCGACAATGTCGCCGATGGCGAAGATATGGGGGACGTTGGTGCGTTGCTGCCTGTCAACGGGGATGAAGCCCCGCTCGTCGACCTGGAAGCCGGCATTCTCGGCACCGATGGCGTGGCCGTTGGGGCCCCTGCCGACAGAGACCAAAATACGGTCGAAACTGTCCGTTTTCGACCCACCCGGGCCCTCGAAAATGACTTTTAGGCCCTTCTTTTGGGCCTCGATGGCAGCGACCTTGGTCTTCAGATAGATATTCTCATACAGCTTCTCGACGCGTTTATGGAGCGGCTTGACCAGATCCGCGTCGGCACCGGGGATGAGACTGTCCATGAGTTCGACCACGGTGATCTTGGCCCCCAATTCGTGATAAACGGTAGCCATTTCGAGCCCGATGATACCGCCGCCGATGACCAGCATGCGTTTCGGCACCTCGCCCAGTTCCAGGGCGCCGGTGGAGGTCATCACCCGCTCGTCGTCGTGCGGGAAGCTGGGGATTTTGGTGGCCTCCGACCCAGCGGCAATGATGCATTGCTCGAACGAGACCACTTTGGGCCCGTCTTTCGTTTCCACCGTGATCTGATTCGTGGATGTGAACTTGCCGATACCTTTGACGACCTGAACCTTGCGCTGCTTGGCGAGGCCCGCGAGGCCGCCCGTCAGACGGCCGACGACGCCGGCCTTCCAGTCGCGCAGTTTGTCGATGTCGATCTTGGGCGCGGTAAAAGATACACCGTGCGTCGCCATCTCCTTGGTCTCGGAGATGACTTTGGCGGCGTGCAGCAGCGCCTTGGACGGAATGCAGCCGACGTTCAGGCAGACGCCTCCGAGAGTTTCATAGCGTTCGATAAGGACGGTCTTTTTTCCCAGGTCGGCGGCCCGGAAGGCGGCCGTATACCCGCCGGGTCCGCTGCCGAGCACAACCACCTCCGCATGGATGTCGCCCTTTTGGGCGGGCGGGGGCATGCCGGCAGCGGGCGCCGACGGGGGGGAGGAAGCTTCGGCCGCGCCGTCCGTTTCAAGAACCAGGATCAAGCTTCCTTCGGAGACCTTGTCCCCCACCTTGGCCTTGACTTCATGAACCCTGCCGGCAACCGGAGACGGCACTTCCATGGAGGCCTTGTCGCTTTCCAGCGTGATCAGAGGCGCTTCCGCGAGAACTACATCGTCAACGCCGACGTGAACCTCGATGATCTCCACGTCATGAAAGTCGCCAATATCCGGAACCTTGATTTCCATCGTGCTCATGGCCGGTCGTCACATCACCAGGCGGCGCACGTCGCCTATGACGTGCGCAAGATGGGCCGAGAACCGCGCTGCCGCCGCGCCATCGATCACTCGGTGATCATAGGAAAGGGACAGGGGCAGCATGTTGCGGGGCTCGAATTCCCTGCCGTTCCAGACGGGTGTCATCTTGGATCGGCACACACCGAGGATCGCGACTTCCGGGGAATTGACGATCGGCGTAAACCCGGTTCCGCCGATGCCCCCCAGGCTGGAAATCGTGAACGTCGCGCCAGACATTTCGGCCGGACCCAACTTACCGTCGCGCGCCTTCGCGCTGATTTCCCCCATTTCGCGGCTGAGTTCCCCGATGCCCTTGCTGTCGACATTCTTGATCACCGGCACGACCAAGCCATCCGGCGTATCAACGGCAACGCCGATGTTGTAATATTTCTTGTAGACAAGGCTGCCGCAGTCGGCGGTGAGCGATGCGTTGAAGTCCGGGAATTTCTTGAGGCACGAAACCGACGCCTTCATCAGGAAGGACAGCAAGGTGACCCGATAGCCGTCCTCCTTCGCGGCGGCATCCAGTTCCTTCCGGTAGTTGTCGGTCTCCGTGATGTCGGCTTCTTCGTGGTGGGTCACATGCGGTATCACCAACCAGGCCTTGTGCAGATGCGGCCCCGAAATCTTCTTGATGCGCTTCAGGGGCTGGACTTCGACGTCACCCATCTTGGAGTAGTCCGCGTCCGGCTGTGGCGGAAGGGCGAAGCCGCCGCCCGGCGCCGAGGCGCCACCGGGCGTCCCGGTCCCGGCAAGGAACGCCTTGATATCGTCCTTGGTTATGCGGCCCTTTTCGCCGGTGCCGGGAACTTTGCCCAGGTCCACGCCCAACTCTCGTGCCAGACGGCGCACGCTGGGACTGGCGTGAGCCGTGTCGATGCTGCTCGCAGGGGCCGGAACTTGCATTTCGGCAACCGGTGCCGACGCGCCGGCCGGCGGCTCGGAGTCCGGTTCCTGGACGCCTTCCGGCGACGGCGGCTGCGGAACGTTGACCTCGCCCACCTCCATCGTCGCCACAACCGAGCCTTCGGAGATCCGGTCGCCCACCTTGATCAAAATCTCCGCAATCGTGCCGGAAAGAGGTGACGGGACTTCCATGGAAGCCTTGTCCGATTCCAGGGTGATCAGCGGGTCCTCCTCGTTGATCTGATCACCGACGGTGACATGGACCTCGATGATCTCGACATCCTTGAAATCGCCGATGTCGGGCACCTTGATTTCGATTGCGCTCATGTCGTCTCTCCTGTCCCCGAGGTTCCGCCTTAAGCGCTCAAGGGGTTCGGTTTTTCCGGGTCGATCTTGTATTTCCTGATAGCCGCAGCGACATCCTTGGCCGGGATCGAACCTTCGTCCGCCAACGCCTTCAGGGCCGCGACGCAGACGTAATGGCGGTCCACTTCGAAGTGACGGCGAAGGGCCACACGCGCGTCGGAGCGACCGAACCCGTCGGTGCCAAGGACCACAAAGCGGCCAGGCACCAAGGGCCTGATCTGCTCGGCAAAGGCTTTCATATAATCGGTGGCCGCGATCACCGGACCCGGCCGCCCGGCAAGACAGGCCGACACATGGGAGATGCGCGGCTTCCTGGCCGTGGGATGCAGCATGTTCCAGCGGGCGGCGTCCTGACCCTCCCGCGCAAGTTCGTTGAAGCTGGGACACGACCAGATATCGGCGGTGACGCTATGGTTCTTTTTCAGCAGTTCAGCCGCAGCGATAACTTCTCTCAGGATGGCACCCGAGCCCAGAAGCTGGACCCGTTTCCGATCCGTCTTCTTGGCGCCCCCGTCGGTGAATAGGTACATGCCTTTGACGATTCCGTCCGCGGCGCCTTCCGGCATGACGGGATGCGGATAGTTCTCGTTCATCGTCGTGATGTAAAAATAGATATCCTCCTGCTCCTTGAACATTCGCCGAAGGCCGTCCTGGACGATCACCGCCAGTTCATAGGAGAAGGTGGGATCGTAGCTGACGCAGTTGGGAATTGTTCCGGCGAATATCTGGCTATGGCCGTCCTCATGCTGGAGGCCCTCGCCGTTCAGCGTCGTGCGCCCCGCCGTACCGCCGATCAGGAAGCCGCGGGCGCGCATGTCGCCGGCCGCCCAGGCCAAGTCGTGGATGCGCTGGAAACCGAACATGGAATAGAAGATGTAGAACGGGATCATCGCCGTGCCGTTCGACGCATAGGACGTGGCCGCCGCGATCCAACTGGACATCGCACCGGCTTCGTTGATGCCTTCCTGAAGCACCTGGCCGTCCTTACTTTCCCTGTAGTACATGAGTTGGTCCGCATCCTCGGGCGTATAGAGCTGGCCCTTCGGCGAATAGATGCCGAGTTGGCGGAACATGCCTTCCATGCCGAAGGTGCGGCTCTCGTCGGGCACGATCGGCACCACGCGGCCGCCAATGGCCTTGTCGCGGGCCAGGGCCGTCAGGATTCGCACAAAGACCATGGTGGTCGAGAGTTCTCGCCCGCCTGAGTCTTTCAACTGCGCCTCGAATGCCGAGAGGTCGGGTATCGGCAGCGGATCGGCCTTGGCCGTCCGCGCCGGAAGCGGGCCGCCAAGGGCGGCGCGCCGGGCCTCCAGGTATTCCTGTTCCTTGCTGCCCTTCTCCAACCGAATGAACGGGACGTCCTTGAGTTGAGTGTCCGTGACTGGCAGCTTGAACCGGTCGCGGAACGCACGGATGGCGTCGTCGCCCATCTTTTTTTGCGAATGGGTGATGTTGAGGCCCTCACCGGCCTCACCCATGCCGTATCCCTTGACGGTCTTGGCAAGGATGACCGTCGGCCGGCCCGGTTCCTTCACCGCCGCGTCGAAAGCGGCGTAGACCTTCACCGGGTCATGACCGCCACGCGCCAGTTGCCAGATCTCCTCGTCCGTCATATCGGCGACCAAGGCCCTGAGTTCCGGGTACTTACCGAAGAAGTGTTCGCGGGTATAGGCCCCGCCCTTGGATTTGAAGGCCTGGTATTCGCCATCGATGCATTCATCCATGCGCTTCCGGAGGAGGCCCGTCGCGTCCTTAGCGAGCAGCTTGTCCCAGCCGTCCCCCCAGAGCACCTTGATCACGTTCCAGCCGTCGCCCCGGAAGTCGGCTTCCAGTTCCTGCACGATTTTGGAATTGCCCCGGACCGGCCCGTCGAGCCGTTGAAGGTTGCAGTTGATGACGAAGATCAGGTTGTCCAAATTTTCCCGGGACGCCAGGGAAATCGCGCCACGGCTTTCGGGCTCATCCATCTCGCCATCTCCCAGGAACGCCCAGACGTACCGGCCCGACGTGTCGCAGACGCCCCGATTATGAAGGTACTTCAGGAATCGGGCCTGGTAGATGGCCATGATGGGGCCCAGCCCCATGGACACAGTGGGGAACTCCCAGAAATCCGGCATGAGCCAGGGGTGCGGATACGAGGACAGCCCCGTGCCAGGCCCGGCGCTTTCCTGGCGGAAATTCTTGAGCCGTTCTTCCGAAATGCGGCCTTCCATGAAGGCGCGTGCGTAGAACCCGGGCGCCGTGTGACCCTGGTAGTAAATGAGATCGCCTCCCTTCCCCTCCGTCGGCGCTTTCCAAAAGTGGTTGAGGCCCACGTCATAAAGCACCGCCGAAGACGCGAAGCTGGCAATATGGCCGCCGAACTCGCTGGACACCTTGTTGGCCTTGACGACGGTGGCCATGGCGTTCCAACGGTTGATCGTACGGATACGCCACTCCAGTTCCAGGTCGCCTGGGAACGGGGGCTCGTTTTCGGGCGGAATGGTATTGAGGTACGGCGTGTTGGTGGTAAGTGGCACCGGCGCGCCCAGTTCGCGCGCCCGATCGACCAAGGCATCCAACAGGTATGTGGCCCGTTGGCCCCCCTCGAACTCGACGACCGTATCCAGCGCGTCACGCCACTCCTGGGTCTCCTCGGGATCGGCATCGGGCATGCGTTTGATCTCGTTCATCGTTCCTTTCCTTCGCCGGACGATGGCGTATGACGCCTAGGCCATGTACAGACCGCCGTTGGCGGAAATCGTCGAGCCGGTGATGAATCCCGCGTCGTCGGATGCAAGGAACACCACGCAACGGGCGATTTCTTCTGGTTCGCCCAATCGACCGACCGGCACCAGCGGTAAAATTTTGGCGTCCAGGACTTCCTTCGGCACGGCGCGGACCATTTCCGTTCCGATGTAGCCCGGCGTGATCGCGTTGACCGTTATGCCCTTGGAGGCCGTCTCGAGCGCGAGTGCCTTAGTGAAGCCGATGTCGCCCGCCTTGGACGCGGCGTAGTTGGTCTGGCCGAACTGCCCCTTCTGCCCGTTGACGGAAGAGATGCTGATGATCCGCCCAAAGCCCGCCGCGCGCATGTCGTCGATGACGTTACGCGACAGATTGAACAGGCTGGACAGGTTGGTGTTGATGACCGCGTCCCAGTCATTTTTGTCCATCTTGTGCAGGGGCTTGTCCCGGGTGATGCCGGCGTTGTTGACCAGCACCTCGACCGCACCCAGATCTTCCTTGATCTTTGCGACCATGGCCCCGACCGTATCGAAGTCGCCGACGTCGCATTTGTAGACCGGGATGCCGGTCTCGTCCTTGAAACTGTTTGCGGCCTCGTCGTTGCCCGCGTAGTTGGCGACGACGGTGTAGCCGGCGTCCCGAAGCGCCAACGAAACCGCCCGGCCTATGCCGCGCGTGCCGCCGGTGACCAATGCAATGCGTCCCATGCAATCCTCCTGTCAGACGTACGCTTTTGTTCGGGTGACCCGTCCTGGGCGCCCACTGTCTTTGTGGCTTTCAGCAGGCTCAGTCGCGGGCCACGCACATGGCGATGCCCATGCCGCCGCCGATGCAGAGTGTCGCCAGGCCCTTCTTGGCGTCACGTTTCTGCATCTCGTGCAACAGCGTCACCAAGATCCGGTTTCCGGACGCGCCGATGGGATGGCCCAGCGCGATGGCACCGCCATTGACGTTGACCTTGTCCGTGTCCCAACCCATGTCCGCGTTGACCGCACATGCCTGGGCGGCAAACGCCTCGTTGGCCTCCACCAGGTCGAGGTCTTCCGCCTGCCAGCCGGCCCTCGCCAATGCCTTGCGGCTGGCGGGTATGGGACCGGCCCCCATGACCGCCGGTGCGACCCCGGCGGTCGCCCAGCTGGCGATCCTGGCTAATGGCGTGATGCCCCGCCTGCTTGCTTCTTCCTCAGTCATCATGACGACCACGGAGGCACCGTCGTTAAGACCGGATGCATTGCCCGCCGTCACCGTGCCTTCCTTGGAGAAGGCAGGCCGCAAGCCGGCCAGGCTGTCCGCTGTGGTGCCGTGCTTGGGATGCTCGTCGGTGTCGACCACGGTCTCGCCGCGTCGCGACTTGACGGTTACGGGGACAATCTCCTCCTTGAACCTTCCGCCCAGCTGGGCCGCTTCCGCCTTCTGCTGGCTGGCGATGGCTAATGCGTCCTGCTGTTCCCGGGTGATTTGCCATCTCTCGGCAACATTTTCGGCCGTGATGCCCATGTGATAACCGTTGAAGGCGTCCCACAGACCGTCCTTGATCATCGTGTCTATCAGTTCGGCCGGCCCCATCTTGGTGCCGTTACGCAGATGGGCGCAGTGGGGCGACAGGCTCATGTTCTCCTGGCCGCCGGCGACGACAATGTCCGAGTCGCCCGCGATGATCGCCTGAAATCCCAGCGCCACCGTACGGAGCCCAGATCCACAAACCTGGTTGATGCCGTAGGCGGTACTTTCCTCCGGGATGCCCGCAGCCATGGCCGCCTGGCGGGCCGGATTTTGCCCGGCACCGGCCGACAGCACCTGCCCCATGATCACTTCCGACACGTCGCGAGTTTCAACATTCGCGCGCTTCAGCGCTTCGGCGATGACGATGGCACCCAATTCATGAGCCGGTAGCGTGGACAGTCCGCCATTGAAGGCGCCGATGGGCGTGCGGGCGGCGCCCGCGATTACGATACTTTTCATGTTCCTTTTCCTCCTTTGTCGCCTGCAACCCCTCGCGCGGGATCAGGCTGTGTTCTGCGCGTCGACCGTGGCGATGGCCGCCATGTTTAAAAGTCCTCTGACCGTGATGGATTGCGAAACCACATGCGCCGGTTTTGCGGTGCCTAGAATGATCGGGCCGACGGAAACACCGCCGGTGATCTGTTTCAACAGATTGAAGGCGATGTGGGCGGCATCCAGGTTGGGCATGACAAGCAGGTTGGCCGGCCCCTTGAGCCTGTTGTCGGGACAGGCGGCCGTGCGCAGCGTCTCGGACAATGCCGCGTCGCCGTGCATTTCGCCGTCGCATGCCAAATTCGGCGCGCGTTCGCGGAGGAGACGAGATGCCTCCGCCATTTTTCTTGCCGATGCCGTATCCCGGCTGCCGAAATTGGAATGGGACAGCAAGGCGACATTGGGCTCGATCCCGAAGCGCTGCATCTCGGCCGCCGCAAGCAGCGTGAACTCGACGATCTCCTCGGCCGAGGGATCGGGATTGACGTAAGTATCGGCCATGAAGTAGGTCCCCGAGGGAACAATCAAGGCGTTCACCGCCGACAGGTCGTGAACGCCTTCGGCCGCGCCAATGACGGCATAAACCTGGTCCAAGTGGTGTTGGTACCGGCCACCAGTACCGGCGATCATAGCGTCGGCGTGCCCCCGCGACAGCATTATCGCGGCGAGCACCGTGCCGTCAGCGCGGACGATGCGGTCCGCCTCGCGCGGCGTGATACCGTGTCGCGAGAGAAGTTTCTGATAGCCTCTGGAGTATTCGTCCATCCGCGGATTCGTAGCGGGATCGACGACCTCGACGGTGCCTTCCAGGTCGAGACGCAGGCCCAGATCTGCCATGCGGCTCTCGATGCGTTCGCGGTTGCCGACGATGATCGGCTTTGCGATGCCCTCGTCGACGACCTGCCGCACCGCCTGTAGGACCCGTTCACTGTCGCCTTCGGCGAATACGACCCGCCTGGGGTCGGCCTTGGCTCGTTCGAACACGGGCTTCATCAGGTTGCCCGAACGGAACACCAAGCGGGTCAGTTTCTCCCTGTAGGCGTCCCAGTCCTCGATCGGCCGGGTGGCGACGCCGCTATCCATGGCGGCCTTGGCCACGGCTGGCGGCACCTCTGTCACTAAGCGGGGGTCGAAGGGCTTTGGGATTAGATAGTCGGGACCGAAGCGTAGATCCTCGCCCCTGTAGGTATCGGTCACCACGTCCGTCACCTCGGCCCGGGCCAGCTCGGCCAGCGCCTTGGCGCAGGCCAGTTTCATGGCCTCGTTGATCTCCGTCGCGCCAACATCGATGGCACCACGGAACAGAAATGGGAAGCAAAGCACGTTGTTGATCTGATTGGGGTAGTCCGACCGGCCGGTGGCGATCAGCGCGTCTTTCCGAACCTCCCTGACCTCTTCCGGCCAGATCTCCGGATCGGGATTGGCCAACGCGAAGACCATGGGCTTGTCCGCCATCCTCGCGACGTGTTCCGTGGACAGAACCTTCGGCCCGGAAAGGCCCAGGAAGATGTCAGCGCCTTCGATCGCCTCGTCGAGCGTCCATTTGTCGGTCTTAACCGCGAACTTTTCCTTGTAGGGGTCCATGGCTTCCGTGCGCCCCTTGTAGATCACCCCGGAGCGGTCGCAAATCAACGCGTTTTCGGGCTTCATGCCCATGTTGATCAGAAGTTCGACGCAGGACAGTGCCGCTGCGCCGGCGCCAGAACAGACCAGACGCACGTCTTCGATCTTCTTTCCGACGATGTCCAAACCGTTGGCCACGGCGGCTGCGGTCACCACGGCCGTTCCGTGCTGATCGTCGTGGAACACCGGAATGTTCATGCGCGCCTTAAGCTTGGTCTCGATCTCGAAGCACTCGGGCGCTTTGATATCTTCCAGGTTGATGCCACCGAAAGTCGGCTCCAACCGGGCCACGGTCTCGACGAAGATGTCAGGGTCGGTCTCGTTGATCTCAATATCGAAGACGTTGATGCCGGCAAATTTTTTGAACAGGACCGCCTTGCCTTCCATCACCGGTTTGCTGGCAAGGGCGCCGATGTTGCCGAGCCCCAGGACGGCGGTGCCGTTGGAGATCACCGCCACGTTGTTGCCCCGCCCGGTAAGGTAGGCGGCTTGAGCCGGGTCCTCGGCGATGGCCAAGCAGGCGTCCGCGACACCAGGAGAATAGGCCAGCGACAGGTCCCTCGGGGTCGCCATGGGTTTGGTGGCAACAATCTCGAGTTTCCCAGGCGGGTCGGCCCGGTGATAGGCGATCGCGTCTTCCTTTAACGACATTTGGACCTGTTCTCCCCTTGTCCCTTAATCAGTGTTCTTGGACGTTCGATTCGTCCTTATTTCGATGCTCTCTTCGCCGCACCGTTCAGGCGCCGGCTGCTTGGCTCGTTCTGACCGCCTCCAAGTCCCGGCGTTATTCGTCGGCACCCGGATTTTGGTTTAGACGCGAAGGCACCTCTTACAGACCACGCAGGCCGAGCGCCCCCCTCAGTCGACGATGGCGCCCTCCGCGTCTTTCCGCATCATTATGCGTTTTCGGATGATCGGGCCTATGATGATCGGCAGCACGAACCCGAGGATGGCCACCGCCCAAAGCCCGATCGACAGCGGCGACGAAAACAAGGCGCCCCATTCACCGTCGGAAATCGTCATGGCGCGGCGCAGATTGGCCTCCATCAAATTGCCAAGCAGCACGCCGAGGATGACAGGAACCAACGGCACGTCGAGTTTCCGCAGCACCCAGCCCATGACCCCGAACACGATCATGACCAGAAGATCGAAGGTCGAACCGGAGATGCCGTAGATACCGACGAAGGAAACCATCGCGACGATCGGCATGAGAATCCGCGGCGGCACCAGAAGCACGCGAACGAATACGCCGACCATGGGAATGTTCATCGCGAGCAACATGAAGTTGCCGATGAACAGCGCGGCGATCAAGCCCCATACTACGTCCGGATTTTGCTGAAACAGGAGCGGCCCAGGCGTGATATTGAGGGCGAGAAGCATCGCCAGGAGTACCGCCGTCGTGCCGGACCCCGGCACGCCGAGCGCCAACATCGGCACCAGCGCCCCGCCTGCGGCGGCATTGTTTCCGGCCTCGGGAGCGGCGACGCCGCGCGGGTCGCCGGTACCGAATGTACCGTCACGGTCGACGAGACGCTTTTCCAGGGAGTATGAGATGAACGATCCGAGCGACGCGCCGGCGCCCGGAAGTACACCGGCGATGAAACCCAGCGCCGAAGCCCGGAGCATCGTCGGCGTGCAGTTCTTGAGCACGGCGAAGGATGGCACGATGCGGCCGATGCCGACCGTAGCGGCTTTGCCTTCACCGGATCCGTCGCCTCTATGCTCCAGGAAGATGAACACCTCCGAAAGCGCGAACAGACCGACGATGGCGACCAGGAAGTCGATGCCATCGAACAGGTGCACATTGCCCAACGCGAAGCGCGGCACGCCGGTTTGCCCATCAAGGCCGATCATCGCGATGCCGAGGCCGAGTGCGGCGGCGAACGCCGCCTTGGCCTGGTTCTTCGACGCAATGCCGCCGAGCGTCGCGAACGCGAGCGCGAACAGCGCGAAGTATTCCGCCGGACCGAACAGAAGCGCCACCTTAACCAGCAAGGGCGCCAGGAAGACCAAGCCCCATGTGGCGAGGAACGCGCCGACGAAGGACGCGACGCCAGACAGCGCAAGCGCCTCGCCGCCACGGCCTTGCCGCGCCATGGGATAGCCGTCCAGGGTCGTCATCAGCGCCGGCTCGTCGCCCGGAATATTCAGCAGGATCGATGAGATGCGACCACCGTACATCGCCCCGTAATAGACTGAAGTCAGTAGTATCATCGCCGCGGTTGGCGTCAGGCCAAGGGTGAAAGCAAGTGGTATCAGGATGGCGACACCGTTCGACGGGCCGAGGCCCGGCAACGCGCCCATGATTGTGCCAAGGAGGCAGCCAATCAGTGCAAGACCGAGGTGCTGCCACGTCAGCGCGACGGCAAAGCCGTCCAGTAACGAAGTGATAGCGTCCATGGACCGTCCCTCCTAGAAACCGAGTGGCCCGCGGGCCAACGAGAGCCCGAGAACGAGGTGGAAGACGACATAAATTCCCAGAGCCGTTGCGATGCCGGAAATGACCGAAGCGACGGGACGGGTGCCGAGGCGCCAGGTCAGAAATGCCGATGCCAGGGCAGTCGTGATGACGAAGCCCAGCTTTGACAACAGAAGTGCGTAGGCGACCATGACAGCAACCGCCGTCCCGATCTCGAAGAGGCGCATGAAGGACGGCCATTCCGGCTCAAGGTCCGGTTTGATCAATACGATCAGGCTCGAAAATCCCAGAATGATTCCGATTATGACGGGGAACGTCCTGGGCCCCACCGGGTCGGAAATGAAGCTCAATTCGATTGTCGTTGCCTGCCAGATGAAAAAGCAGGCCAGCGCGACGCCGATACCGCCGAAAATACGATCGCTCATGGATACCTCCCAATGCCCGCGGGTCTTGGCGCCCACTCGGCGAATAAGAAAGCGGGACGGGCGACCATTGGTTCGACCGCCCGTCCGTTGCGCGGCTTTACTTGATCAATCCGATCTTCTTGGAGAGATCGGTGATCTGCTCGACAGAGTCCTTCACGAAGGCTTGGAAATCGGCACCGCGAAGATTCAGGGGCGCGAGGCCGCTGTTTTTCATGACCGCTTTCCACTCCGTCGAATCGTAGACCTTGCCGATGGCGTCGACCCAATAGTTGTAGGCGCCGTCGCTCATGCCGCCTGGCGCGTAGAAGCCGCGCCAGTTGGCGCCGATCACGTCAATGCCTTGTTCCTTGGCTGTCGGGAACGAGGCGAAGTCGCCTTCCAAACGCCCCGGCGACAACACCGCGATAACGCGGATATCGCCTGAGTCGACAAAGCCCTTGGCTTCCGAAACATCGCCCGTGAACGCCTGAACCGAACCGGCGAGCAACTGCGTGACCGCCTCTCCGCCGCCGTCAAACGCGATGTACTTAACGGTGCGGACGTCCTCTATACCAGCCTTGCGAGCCGTAAGCAGAACCTTCAGGTGGTCCCATCCGCCAACCGCCGAGCCACCGGCGATGGCAACCTTCCTGGGGTTGGTCTTGATGCGATTCATCAGATCGGGCAGATCTTTGATGTCGCTGTTCCTGGCGACGGCGATGATGCCGTAGTCGGCGCCGACGGTGGCAAGCCAGCGGACCTGGCCCATGTTGTTGCGGGGGTAGGCCCCTTGCGCCAGACGCGTCGCGGTCGCGGACGATGCGGCGACGATCAGATTGCTTTCCGCGCCGCGTTTGTTAACGACTTCGGCGAAAGCCACGCCGCCGCCGCCGCCGGCAAGGTTGGTTACCTGCATGGTGCCGGGAATCGCCTTCACGTCCTGCAGGATCTTGCCGACCTGACGACAGGTGAAGTCCCAGCCGCCGCCCGGGTTGGCCGGCGCGATACACTCCGTGGAATCCGGCTTATAGGCATGCGCCTGCCCTGCCACGATAATTACACCGAACGCGGCCGCGATCGTGGCACGCCGGAAAAGGTTTAACGAAGTCATTTTGCTTCCTCCAAAATCAAAGAACTCTGAGGCGCCGTTTCTTGTTCTTGAATTAATTCGACGTCCAGGGGCGATATAACGCACAAAACTTTCACGAAGCTATCGGGGCGGTGGGAGCGCTTCATTAAGACCGGACAACCACGGCCCTACGCCCCTGAATACTCATGGCGCAGAATCGCAGGCCTCCGCAAAAGACCCGGTCGAGCAGATCGCCGGTCTTCCAATGAAGACCGGATCAAACAAGGGTGTCGTCCGACAGACCGACGCCCTCTTTCCAATCGTTATTGAAGAATGTCTGGGCGGCCTGCGGCGGATATGCACGGCAGCCGGATTTCGACCGAAGTGCCCTTGCCGTTCTTGCCGTCGAGCAACCTTACGGCCCCCCCGTGCTGCTCGGCGATTTCACGAACGATTGCAAGGCCAAGGCCGCATCCCCCCGCCGGGGAACCCGCCGGCCTGTAGAAGCGGTCAAACACCCGACCTCGCTCCGATTCCGGAATCCCCTTCCCCGCATCCTCGACACGGATGACGACCTGATCGTTCCAGGGAGCACCCAGGTTGACGGTTACGTCGGAATTTTCAGGGGAGTAGATGATCGCGTTATCAATCAGGTTCGCCAGCATTTCTTCCAGCAACGTCGGGTCGCCTCGAACAACGGCCCCTCTCGTGCCGCCCTCGAACCCCAAATCGACGGCCTTCTCAAGCGCGCGGGGAACCCAGGCCATCGTGACGTTCTTGGCAAGCTTCTCAAAATCGACAGGTTCTTTCGCATACCCGCCGCCGCCCGGCTCGGCCCGGGCCATGGTCAACAACTGATCGACGAGGTGGCTCGCCCGGAGGATCAACTGGCGAAGCTCCAGGTACGGCCCTCTATCGTCCTCCGGCTTCGAATGTTTTAAGATGACCTCGGTCTGGGTCCGCAGTCCGGCCAACGGCGACTTGAGCTGATGCGAGGCGTCGGCAATGAACCGCCGCATCGTCTGGAGACTCTCGTCCAATCGCGCCATCAGGCTGTTGATCGACGCGACCAAAGAATCGACCTCTCTGGGCACGTTCGTCGCGAGCGGCCGCAAGTCTTCTGACGACCGGTTGAGAATTGCCGAACGAAGCGAGCCGAGCGGGGCGAGGCCCCAGGTAATGCCGACCCATGTGATGATGCCAACCAGCGCCAAGACGATCACCAGGCCTATAATCGCTCCCGTGACGATTTCCCGGACCAAGCGCCGTCGTTCGCTGGTGGTTTGGGCAACGCGAACCGTAAACTGCTCGTTGCCTTGGCGGCCTCTCGCGGTGCGCGTCAACTCGGCCACCCTGACGTCGAAGCCACGATAGGCGGCGTTGAAGAACACGGGTTCGTTGGTGACAACGCCCGCCAAGTTTGGGATGCCCCGATATCCGGTGACGATGCCGCCTTTTCCGTCAATCACTTGATAGAAAACGCGGTCCTGTGTCGATGAGGAGAGCATTTCGAGCGCCACGTAGGGAAGATCGACGTCAAGGTCGCCGTCTTCCAGGACCACTCGTTCCGCAATGGCAAGTGCCGAGGCAAGGAGAATTCTGTCGTAGGCTCGGTTCGCGGAATAAACGGCGTTGAAATAGGCCGCGGCCACCATCGCCGCCGCCAGAAGGGAAAGCGGCAGCAACAACCACGCGATGAGCCGACTGCGCAGCGACCAGCTTCGACCGGTCATGGGCGTTCCATCAGATAGCCGAGCCCCCTGATCGTTCTGATCGACAACTCGGTCGGCTCCAATTTCTTACGCAAACGGTGTACGTAAAGCTCAATGGCCGTCAGTTCTACGTCGTCGTCGAAATCGAAAAGCTTTTCCGCAATCCGTTCCTTGCTGACGAGTTTTCCCAGGTGGCTGAGAAAAATCTCCAACAAGCAAAGTTCCCGTCTCGGCAAGTCGATGGGTTTGCCACGGACGTAGGCGCGGCGACCGACGGTGTCAAACGCGACGCCGCCGACTTCGATCACGGGCGTGGCGCTGCCAGCGCCCCGGCGAATAAGCGCCCGCACCCGGGCCTCCAGTTCGCAAAGGTCGAACGGCTTGGTCATATAATCATCAGCGCCGAGATCAAGGCCCGCAACCCGGTCGTCAACACGGTCGCGAACGGTCAGGATAAGGACCGGCGTTTCGTTCTTCCGGGACCGCATCTCGCGCAAGACCTCGAGCCCGTCCATGCCCGGCAGGTTGAGATCGAGAATGACCAGATCATAGTCTTGGGTCATCAGAACGGCTTCGGCTTCTGCGCCGTCGGCAAACACGTCTACCGCGAAACCTTCGTGCTTGAATGCGTGGCGTATGCCGTCAGCCAACGCATAGTCATCTTCGACTACGAGAATGCGCATCGTTGTTTCCTCCCTGGCGAAACACAGCGCGTTCGATGAATCGGGCAGAATCAGCAACGGTGCCTGCACGGGCATTTTCTTTTTGCTGAGTCCCAGTCATTACCAGTTGGCGCTCGATTTCGGCAAGTAATTCCAAACCGCTTTCGGCTGGATGCGCAAGTTTCGTGACGGGAATGGGAACGAAAGGTTGGCGATAGGAATCGAATATAGAGTGCATTCATAAAAGCGCATAAAATAGGAGGGAGCCCATGCAAGTCACGGGGATGCTGCACGGCGCGCGGCTATTGAGGCACGTCGAATTTCCAACTGCGGAAGTCCTGGGCCCCGAGGCCACCGAGAGCGAAATTCAGGCGCTCATCGACAGGTGCGGCTCGGTCTTCGTCAAACCTGTGTTCAAAGGCGGCGTTGGCAAGAAAGGTAAGGCTGGCCTTGTCGGAAGAGCCAAAGATCTAAAGACCGCGCTGGCGGAAAAGGAACGCCTTTACTTCGCCGAGCATCGGCACGGCAACGCACATGCCAAGGCGCATGGCGTCACCTTTGAAGGAGCCGTTCCGGCGGAACATGAGGTCTATTTATCCATAACTGATTCGACCGTCTACAGGGCGCCGACCATGGTCATCACCCACATGGGCGGCACGGCCATCGAAGAGCTTGACAAGGAACTGGTCGCCGAGGTGCCCTTCGAGGCGCTCACCGGCCTAAAGGCATTCGTCGTTGCCAATGCCCTTTCCGACATCGGCGCACCTCGGGAAATCGTGTCGCCCTTGGTGCAGCACCTGCCGAAATTGTGGGAACTCGTCCACCACTATGGCATGACGACGCTGGAACTGAATCCGATCCGCATGAGGCCGGGTCGGGACGGTCGCCTGACCCCGGTCGCCTGCGACTTCAAATGCGGCTTCGACCGGGACGACCCGCGCTGGCATCGACTGGGCATGCCCGAACACCTGTTCGCCGCCGACTATTCGGACTTCGAGCGCGAGATCAATCAACTCCGCACCTATCAGGGCCAGAGCGACGTGTTTGTGATCAACGACGCGGGAACGATCCTGGCGCCCACGTTCGGCGGCGGCGCCAATTCGCTGGTTACGGAAGTCCTGGGCGACGACGCGATCATTTCGTCGGATTTCGGCGGCAACCCGCCCTACGAGAAGATGCGCGACGTCGCCAGCATCTGTTTCAAGCACTTCCTGAAGCAGACGAACGTTCTGTTTATCATCGGCGGAAAATCGAACAACACCGACATCTATGAGACCCTCCGCGGGATGGCGGACGCGCTCCGGGATTATTTCAGCAAACACGGGCCGACGCCGCTCTTTGTCGTGATCGGCCGCGGCGGACCTAACTTGGTGCGCGGCATGGGCGCGTTCTCCGATACGTTGGATTCCCTCGGCTTGCCCTATCGAATGTTCGGCTTCGATTCCGCCATCAGCGAAGTCGTCAACTACGCCCAACAGGTGGACGGATGGATGAAGGTCGGGGGACGCCAACAGATCGCCAAGTCGCTCGGCTTGGACAGTGCGGCCTAAGGCAGGAGTATTGGATCATGTACAGACAAGGTATTGAGGATTTTCCCTACTACGTCGGCGTCAAATCCCTTGCCGACATCGCGCGGAAGGGAGACCGGGTCTGCGTCCTGAATATCTTGGGCGGCGAGTCGCGGCAGGTGACGCCAGTGAGCCACATCTTCTCCGGCGGCAACGTCGTTTTCGGAACGTCGCCTGGACGTCGGGGGCAGGTCGTGAAGACGGTGGCCGGCGATATCCCCGTCTACAACAACGTCCGGGAAGGATTGAACGACGGACACAAGTTCAACACGGGGGTCGTCTACCTTCCGCCTGCAGGTGTCCGTGACGGCGTCGCTGAACTGGTCCGCGTCAATCCGGACCTCGAGAAGATCATCATCATTACCGAGAAAGTGGCGATTCACGACGCCCGGGAGATTCGCGCGATCGGCCAAGCCAACGGCATCGACATCTTCGGCGCGAACTGCCTTGGCGTCGCCGACTCGTGGAATCGGGTCCGCTTGGGCGGCGCCCTCGGCGGCGATCATCCGGAAGAATCCCTGTTGAAGGGATCCGTCGCCATTTACTCCAATTCGGGCAATTTCACCACGACCATCGCACAGTATCTGGGAATCGCCGGCTGGGGAACGACGACACTGATCTCAAGCGGCAAGGACGTCTATATCCATTACGGCGCCAAGGAGTTCGCCTACGCCTTGGCCCGCGACGACCGGTCCAAGGCCGCGGTCATGTACGTGGAGCCGGGCGGTTACTACGAACGCGACCTGGATCTCACCAAGCCGACGGTCGTTTGTGTGGTCGGTCGTTGGAAAGCCAAACTGACCCGCGCCGTGGGGCACGCCGGCGCCATGGCCGGCAGCGGAGACGGAGCGGAGGCCAAGGAAGAGTGGTTCAAGGAGAAATTCGGCGTCAATTCTCTCTATACGCCGGACGATCCTGTCTGCAGCGAACGGGGGGCGGTCGTCACCAACATCTCCCACATCCCCGACGCCCTGACGGCGGTCATGAAAATGAGCGGCATCGGGCCCGATTTCGAATCAAGCGGGTCGTTGTCGTTGAAGGCATGGGTCGGCAACGGCCAGCAATTGGAATTACCGCCGGAGATTGATCTGAAGATCGTGGAGGCTCCCGCCCCCTACAACGAGCAGATCGCGGCGCTTTCCAGACAGATCGGCGCGACGATCCCCCGCCAGACCATGAAGGATCTGTCGGGCGCGTCACGAATGGACCCGTCGACGCAGATCACCAGCGTCCACGGGTTCTCCGTATTGGAGTTGTCGCAAAAGCCGTTGGAGGCAAACTTCGCGTTGCCGCTTGTGCATGAAATCGCCGGCGAGAACGATCGTGCTTTGCTGGATGTCGCCGTAGCGGCCGAGGTCAATCTGGTCGGCGATCCCGTCTTGGCCGCCGCCGAAGCAGCCCGGGAAGCCGGGAACGCGCCCAACAGCGTCATGGCCGCGGCGGCCAGCATCGTTGGCCCGGGTCGGGTGGAACGGGCGTTGAAGGCTAGCCGTGCGCTCATCGACCTGTTCGCCCATTCCGGCCTGCTGGACCCGAGAGACGAGAACTTCGACTTGTCGATGATTGAGGTGGACGCGGATACGCGGGCCTTGTTCCTCGCTGACCCCGACGACCACGACCCACGGCCGGAAGACATGCTGGCAGCCGTGCGAAATCGGGGTGGGAAGTCCGTCTTCCTGAAGTTGATCGAAGGCTTCGAGGGGCGGCTCAGCCGTGACGGCATTCTTGCGGCAATCGCCATGACCATCGCGTGGGGGCCGCTGATGCGGAAGAAAATCTCGCGCCTTACCGCCGAAACGCTCCCCTGGTATCTCCGGCTCTACGGCGTGATGATCGGCGCCTCGATCCCGGCGCGCCATCATCAGCATAACTCGCTCTGCGGGATACCCAGGAAGGAACGCTTCGAGAAATGGACGATGGCGGACCTCGCCTTCCTCGCCATGACCGGCAAGAAACCGACGGCGGAACAGGCTCTGCCCATGCAGATGCTGATCGGCCTGCTGGTATCCAACGGCCCGGGCGCAATCTCCGCTCAAGGCGCCAAGGGCGCGGTCGCGGCAGACGGTCCGCAAACGCCGGGACGGGTCCAGATCAACAAGTGCATGGTCGGGTTCCTAACACATTCGGGATATTCCCACGGCGGTAACGGATTCGAGGGAATGGACTTTCTGTTGGAACGTTTCCAAAGCGAGGACCTGAAGGATCCGACCGACCCCGACCACGGCATCGATCTCAGGGCCATGGCGCTCGAATACGCCAGGATATACAAGAAGGAAAAGCTCGAGGCCAAGGAACTGGGCGCCGGCGGGCCGCGCGCGCTGCCGGGCGTCCATCATCCCGTCTTCAAGGGCAAGCCGGTGAACTTTGATCCCCGCGAACGATTCCTTGCCGAGTACATGGAGAAACGCGGAGACTATAACATCTTCCACAAATTCTATTGCGAGTTCGTTCAGGCGCTCTATGACGTGGGCGCCACGCGTTACGTGTTCTGCGTCAACGTTGACGCCATCATCGCCTCGTTGCTGCTGGCGGTGCTCTGGACCGACTTCAAGAGCGGTGAACTGACCAAGCGCGATTTGGAAACGGCGGCCTTCACGGTGTTCCTCTATGGCCGGATGATCGGCGCCGCAGCCGAAATCGACGACCATCTCAATCGCGGCAAGAACATGGATACCAGGACGCCTGCGCCCGACTGCGGGTTCGTGACCTGATAATCAACGGCAAACGAACGTAAAACAAATGACTCAGGAAAGCGTCACGATGTAGGGTTTGAGGCTAATTTTTGGGATAATTGTCGCCGAGTGGCGAAGCGGTGCCGGATGCGGTTTAGGGAGGCGATCCATGCGCCCGATTTGGAGCACCATGTTGGCAGTCGTCGTCTTGGCGGCAGGCTCCACTGCGGACGCTCGTACTTTCCGCTACAATTCCGACGGAACCGTTTCGCCAAGCGAGAGCAAAGCTCTCGCAGGTGAAAAGCCGGTGATCATCTACGGTTCGGCCGACGACGAAATATTTAGACCGGTGATCAAGGCGTTCCAGCGGTCCAATCCCAAACACGCCGTCATCTACCACGACATCAGCACGTTGGAGATCTATGAGCGGGTTATCCGCGAGGCCGGCGCTGGTGGGGCTGGCGCCGATGTCCTGTTAAGTTCCGCCGTAGACCTGCAGTTGAAATTGGTCAACGATGGTTACGCCATGGAGCATCGCTCGGCAGAGACGGCACGACTGCCGGAGTGGGCAGTGTGGCGGGACGAAGCGTTCGGCTTTACGTATGAGCCGGCAGTCATCGCCTACAATAAATCACTCATCCCGCATGAATCCGTTCCGCGAACCCGGCGTGACCTGATCAGGATTCTGGAACAAAACGACCGCTTCTTTGGAAAGATCGCGACCTATGATCCCGAGAGAAGCGGTTTGGGCTTTCTATTTCTGACTCAAGATGCCCATGAATCGAAAGCCATATGGAGCCTTGCAAGCCTGTTCGGTGCAAACGGCGTGAAGCTGTACACAAATACTGGCACCATGCTGGACCGGGTCGCCGATGGCAAGTCCCTTATCGCTTACAACGTGATCGGGTCCTATGCCGAAGCGCGGGCAAAACATCAGAAAACCTTGGGAATCATCTATCCTGAAGACTACACGCTCGTAATGTCCCGTATCGCGGTTATTCCCAAATCCGCGCCTCATCCAGGTGCCGCCCGAGCGTTTTTGGATTTTCTGATTTCGCCCGTTGGTCAGCAAATCATTGCCAACCAAGCCGGCTTGTTCTCTATCCATTCGGACGTGACCGGCGACTTCACCATGACCGGCCTGAAGGCACGTCAAGGCAACGCCTTGAAGCCGATCCGGGTCGGCCCAGGGCTTCTTGTCTATCTGGATCAGGCAAAGCGCCAGCGTTTCCTAAGAAAATGGCGCCGTGCGCTGAATGGGAGAATCGCAACGCATTGAACCTTGCCCCAAGGAAGTTCATGCGTCTGATTTTCAAGTCCGACGGGAGCTTGCCCCAGCTTGCAGGAACTGGGTTTCACCTGCTTTCCAGTAAGCGTCCGCCGTCCTCTGACCCGCCTCCTGCTCGCGCAGGATGGCGATGATCTGCTCTTCGCTGAACCTTGATGCCTTCATGTCCATCTCCTCTCAAGAGTTGGAGCCTCCGGCAATCCCGGAGCGGTTCAATTCGAGAAACCACGGCCCCGACTCGGCCCCGCTGAGCCGATTGCCTTCAAATATGGAGATTCTTGATGAAATACGCGTTGGTTAAAGACAGCCGCCAGCCTGCCAACCCCGGCCTCAAGGGCAATTGCCCCGTCTGCAGTTCCACTTTGATAGCAAAGTGCGGAAATCAACGAGTCTGGCATTGGGCCCACCAGACCAAACGTGAATGTGACATTTGGTGGGAAAACGAAACCGAGTGGCACCGCTCCTGGAAAGATCAGTTTCCGGAATTCTGGCAAGAGGTGCTCCACTTCGCCGACGATGGGGAAAAGCACATCGCGGATATCAAGACCGAGCAGGGTTGGGTGATCGAGTTCCAGCATTCAAAACTGGACGCCGCGGAGCGTAGAGCACGGGAGGAGTTCTACGGTAGAATGGTCTGGGTCGTTGATGGGCTGCGGCGAAAGCGGGATCTCCCGCAGTTTCAAACGGCGTTGGAAATGGGACGCGTCATATCCAAGACACCTTGGATCCTGATTGCTCCATTAAGCAACTGCGCCTTAATGCAAGAATGGTCAAGCAGCCGTGCCCCGGTATTCTTTGATTTCGGCACGTCGGACTTATGGTGTCTTGCTCCTGGAAACAGTGGCGGATTGGTAACGTTGCACTTGGCTGGGAAAAAAGACTTGGTCAGGGTTCATACCGAAGGAAGTTATAACTTTCAGCCCGAACACCTCGCCGAGTTTGTTCGGCCGGCCAAGCCAGGGGCCGCACCTGGGAGTCGCCTAGCAATGCATCATCCTCAAAGCTTCAAACAATACGTCTCTCGGATGCATCGCGCCCGGTCACGCTTTCGTTTCTGAGTGTCGCAGGAGCCCTCGTTTTCCACCTAATACCCCATGGACATCACGCTGGAGGCCAGTCAAATCCCTTCTTGTGACCTGTGCCATCGCACTTTCCGACGTAGAAGTATTTATGAAGCCACGCTAAATCATCTATCCAATCTTCAATCGCCAGGCTCATGTCCACTTGGCGCCAGAGACCTCGGCGGCATGGCAAAAGACTCGAAAACAAAGAAAAGGCCATCGCCTCTTGGGCGGCAAAAATCATCGCCCGCCTTCACGCACGAGAAAAACCCCGTGGAACGCGCGAAACGGTCGATGCCGTCTGTCGGGTAGCAAGATGCCGAATTCGCAATCCAATGAGCGGGAACGATCTTGTGCGAACTTGGTTGGGTAGAGTGGGCTTGAGAGTTCACCGAAGGCCCGGCTCAGTAGCTAGCTAAGACTTTGCACGGGGGCCCGGGCTTTGGCTGAGGGAGGGTGTGTCGTGGTTTCAAGAGAAGAGCTTTACGAACTCGTCTGGTCCGAGCCCATGACCAAGGTGGCAGAACGGTTTAACGTTTCGGGCAGCTACATGGCTCGGATCTGCACCCTCCTAAGTGTCCCCCGGCCCGAACGCGGATATTGGGCGAAGCTGGCCATCGGGAAAGCCCCTGCTCAAACGCCGCTCCCGGAAGCACAGCCAGGCAACCAGCTCTATTGGTCGAAGGACGAAACGCTCCGCGCACCGCCCAAGCCTAGGCAGGCTCCAAAACCCCGGCCCAGTTCCCGGCGGGTTCGTGTTCCTCGGTCAAGTGTTCACCATCTTATAAGAGGAGCTAAAGAACATTTTCAGAATAGCCGGCCGGTCGACAACGGCGCCTATCTGAAACCATTCAAAAAGCTGCTTGTCGATGTGACAACATCAGAGGCCTGCCTGGACAAAGCGCTCGACTTGGCTAATGACCTATTCAATGCCCTCGAGTCTGTCGGGCATCATGTGGTCATTGCGCCAAAAGATGAACCACTTCGGCGCGCCGAAATCGATGAACGCGAGGAGCGGAAACAGCAACGTGATCGCTACTACTATTCCCGGCACTGGTCACCATACCGCCCGACCGTTGTCTACGTCGGTGGCATTGCCATTGGCCTGGCGATCGTCGAAATGTCAGAGGAGGTCCTGCTTAGGTTCGTGCGCGGGAAATACATTCGGGACGCTGATTACATCCCGCCTAAGTCAGCGCGCCTGTATGATGATCACACATGGACCACCACCCAGGAGTTGCCGTCCAGTCGGTTTCGGGTTGTCGCCTACTCCCCTTACTGGCGCGTCACCTGGGCTCTCGATTGGCAAGAGACGAAGAAAGCCTCGCTCCGCCCTTGTCTAAAATCAATCGTCGAGACCCTCGAAACCTCAGCCATCGAGCTGGTCGCCAAGTTGGATGAAGCCGAAAAAAAAGCAGAGGTCGAACGCCTGGAGCGGTTGGCTGCAGAAGAAAAATGGAGAATAGAACAAGACTTGCGGAAGGTAGAAAAATCAATTCAGGACAGTCAAGAACACCTGTGCGAGATCATCCAGAAATGGGCAAACGTGATGAACGTGGAGCGCTTTCTCGCCGGCGTCGAGAAGCGCGCCAAAGAGCTACCAGAGACTGAGCGCACTCCGGTTC
>PFFW01000055.1 GCA_002781745.1 Rhodospirillales bacterium CG15_BIG_FIL_POST_REV_8_21_14_020_66_15 | reverse complement strand
AGCGTCGTCTTCCCGTGGTCAACGTGCCCGATCGTGCCGATGTTGCAGTGCGGCTTCGTACGTTCAAACTTCTCTTTCGCCATCTCTTGTTACTCCCTTCGGCGTCTCGGCCTTAGCCGGCCAGACGGGTCTGGATTTCTTCGGAAACTTGGGACGGAACCACTTCATAGTGGTCGAACTGCATGGTGAACTGGGCGCGACCCTGGCTCAGCGAACGCAGCGTATTCACGTAGCCGAACATGTTGGCCAGCGGCACATGGGCGTCGATGACGCGGGCGTTGCCGCGCTGATCCATGGCATTCACCTGACCGCGACGCGAATTCAGGTCGCCGATGATGTCGCCCATGTACTCATCCGGTGTGACGACCTCGACGCTCATCATCGGCTCCAGCAATTGCGGGCCGGCCTTCTGGCAACCCTCGCGGAACGCGGCGCGAGCGGCGATTTCGAAGGCCATGACGCTGGAGTCGACGTCATGGTAGTTGCCGTCATAGAGCGTGGCCTTGATGCCGGTGACCGGGAAGCCGGTGAGAACGCCCGAATCCATGGAGGACTTGAGGCCCTTTTCCACGCCGGGAATATATTCCTTCGGCACGTTGCCGCCGACGACCGTGTTCTCGAACAGGAACTGGGTGCCGTCGGTCAGCGGCTCGAACCTGATCTTGACGCGCGCGAACTGGCCCGAACCGCCGGTCTGCTTCTTGTGGGTGTAATCCACTTCCGCGGTCTTGGAGATGGTTTCGCGGTAGGCGACCTGCGGCTGGCCCACGTTGGCGTCGACCTTGAACTCGCGGCGCATGCGGTCGACCAGGATTTCCAGGTGCAGTTCGCCCATGCCCTTGATGACGGTCTGGCCGCTTTCCTGATCGGTGGTGACGCGGAACGACGGGTCTTCCGCCGCCAAGCGGTTGAGGGCGACGCCCATCTTTTCCTGGTCGGCCTTGGTCTTCGGCTCGACGGCCACTTCGATGACCGGCTCCGGGAACTCCATGCGCTCCAGGATGACCTGGCTGGAGGGATCGGACAGCGTGTCGCCGGTCGTGGTGTCCTTGAGGCCGACCACGGCGACGATGTCGCCGGCGAAGGCTTCCTTGATCTCTTCGCGCTGGTTGGAATGCATCAGCAGCATGCGGCCGACGCGCTCGCGCTTGCCCTTCACGGTGTTCATCACCGAAGAGCCGGATTCGAGCTTGCCCGAATAGATGCGGATGAAACCCAGGTTGCCGACGAAGGGGTCGTTCATGATCTTGAACGCCAGGGCGGCGAAGGGTTCGTCGTCGGAATTGTTGCGCTCGATCTCCTTTTCAGGATCGTCGGCCGACACGCCCTTGATGGCGGCGACGTCGGTCGGGGCCGGCATGTAGTCGACCACCGCGTCAAGAAGCGGCTGCACGCCCTTGTTCTTGAAGGCGGAACCCGTCAGAACGGGAACAAAGGCGCCGGCCAGCGTGCCCTTGCGGATGCACTTCTTCAGGGTCGCCTCGTCGGGTTCGTTGCCTTCCAGATAGGCCTCCATCACCGCGTCGTCCTGTTCGACGGCCAACTCGATGAGCTTTTCACGGTACTCGGCGGCGCGGTCGGCCAGATCGGCGGGAATGTCCTTGTATTCGAACTCGGCGCCGAGGGTCTCTTCCTTCCAGATGATCGCTTGGTTCTTCACCAGATCGACCACGCCGGCGAACTGATCCTCGGAACCGACCGGCAACTGCAGCACAATCGGCGTGGCGCCCAGGCGGTCGATGATCATGTCGACGCAGCGATAGAAGTCGGCGCCGATGCGGTCCATCTTGTTCACGAAGCACATGCGCGGCACGCCGTACTTGTCGGCCTGGCGCCACACCGTTTCCGACTGCGGTTCCACGCCGGCGACCGAGTCGAACACGGCGACGGCGCCGTCCAGCACGCGCAGCGAACGCTCGACCTCAATGGTGAAGTCGACGTGGCCCGGGGTGTCGATGATGTTGACGCGGTGGTCGCGCCAGAAGGTCGTGGTCGCGGCAGAGGTGATGGTGATGCCGCGTTCCTGCTCCTGCTCCATCCAGTCCATAGTGGCATTGCCGTCGTGGACTTCGCCGATCTTGTAGGACTTGCCGGTGTAGTAAAGGATGCGTTCGGTCGTAGTCGTCTTGCCGGCATCGATGTGGGCCATGATGCCGATGTTGCGGTAACGATCGAGGGAAGTTTGGCGTGCCATCTCTATTAATCCATAAGGCCTGGGGTTACCACCGGTAGTGGGAGAAGGCCTTGTTGGCCTCTGCCATCCGGTGCGTGTCCTCCCGCTTCTTCACGGCGGCGCCGCGGTTGTTGGCGGCATCCAACAACTCGCCCGACAGCCGCTCGGTCATGGTGTTTTCGGAGCGCTTACGCGCATGGTCGATCAACCAGCGAATGGCCAGCGCCTGACGGCGGTCGGAGCGGACTTCGACCGGCACCTGATAGGTGGCGCCGCCGACACGGCGGGAGCGCACCTCGATGGACGGCTTCACATTGTCCAGCGCTTCGTGGAAGACCTTCAACGGGTCGTTGCCCGTCTTCTTTTCGATCAGGTCCATGGCACCGTAGACGATCTGCTCCGCAGCCGATTTCTTGCCATGGTACATCAGACCGTTGGTGAACTTGGACAGCACCAGATCGCCGAATTTGGGATCCGGGAGAATCTCACGTTTTTCTGCGCGATGACGGCGGGACATGACGCGGTCTCCTTACTTCGGACGCTTGGCGCCGTATTTCGAACGGCGCTGGCGGCGGTCGGAGACGCCCTGGGTGTCCAGAACGCCGCGCAAGATGTGATAACGCACGCCGGGCAGGTCCTTGACGCGGCCGCCGCGGATGAGGACGACCGAGTGTTCCTGCAGGTTGTGGCCCTCGCCCGGGATGTAGCTCGTGACCTCGAACCCGTTGGTCAAACGCACGCGGGCGACCTTACGAAGGGCCGAGTTCGGCTTTTTCGGGGTCGTCGTGTAGACACGGGTGCAGACACCGCGCTTTTGCGGGCAGGCTTTCAGCGCCGGAACCTTGTTGGAGGTCGAGGGCGCCTTCCGCGGCTTGCGGATCAATTGGTTAATCGTCGGCATACGTTTCTCAATTCCTTGCCGCGCCGGGTCTCGTGACCCGGCCAAACCTTCGTTATGTCCCAAGCGCGCCTTTCGGCGCGTCGTTATTCCCAGCGCGCCGATGGCGCGAACGATGTTCCTTCAACGGAAACGACGCTCAGAAGCGGATCCCCTGACTTGGTTCGGGTGGGGATCACCCTGGCGCCGCGCGCTGCCCTTTAAAGGGCAAAAACGACAACCTCAAGGCCTCTTGCGAGGAGCCCCGGAGGAGCCGTTCGGAAAAAACATCCCTACACTTGCCGCATCGAGGACCGCGTTTAGTTCCGAAATGCCCGGAAATCCGTGGCTTTCAGGAACTACCACCGGCCCCTGCGAAGTGGAGCGCACTATATGGATGCGCCCCCCCGCCGTCAAGCGGAAACCGGCAGAAACTTCGCCGGCGGAAAATGGCGGAAATCCTGAGGATTTCCACCGAAAATCCGGTAACAGAAGGCGCCTCTCCGCCCCCTTTCCAGGGGACGGAGAGGCATCAGGAACCGTTTATCAGTCCGCGTCGACCGTTTGCGCGGCCTCGCTGGCCGCCAGAGCGGCCGATTCCTGGTTTTCCGCGTCGATCGCGGCCGCGTCGCTGTCCCGTTCCGTGGCGATGGCGCGGAATTTCTTCATGACCGCACCGGTGCCGGCGGGAATCGGGCGCCCGACGATGACGTTTTCCTTCAGTCCGATCAAGTGATCGACCTTGCCGGAAACCGCCGCCTCGGTAAGCACGCGGGTGGTTTCCTGGAACGACGCCGCCGAGATGAAGGACCGCGTCTGCAGGCTGGCCTTGGTGATACCCTGAAGGACGGGCTCTCCACTCGCCAGCTTGCCGCCGCGCGCCGCCGCCTGAGCATTGGCTTCGTCCATTTCGACCCGGTCGATCTGCTCGCCGACCAGAAGCGTGGTATCTCCCGCTTCGGTGATTTCGACCTTCTGCAGCATCTGACGGACGATCACCTCGATATGCTTGTCGTCGATCTTCACGCCCTGCAGGCGGTAGACGTCCTGGATCTCGTTGATCAGGTACTCCGCCAGGGCCTCGACGCCCAGCACGCGCAGGATGTCGTGCGGCACCGGGTTACCGTCCATCAAGGCGTCGCCCACGCGCACATAGTCGCCTTCCTGGACAGAGATGTGCTTGCCCTTGGGGATCAGGTATTCGACGGGCTCGTCCCCCTCGTCGGTCGGCACGACCAGGATGCGGCGCTTGTTCTTGTAGTCCTTGCCGAATTCCACGCGGCCTTCGTTTTCAGCGATGATCGCATGGTCCTTGGGCTTGCGGGCTTCGAACAGTTCCGCGACGCGCGGCAGACCACCCGTGATGTCGCGGGTCTTGGCCGATTCGCGCGGGATGCGGGCGATCACGTCGCCGGCATAGACGCGCTGGCCGTTCTCCACGGACAGGATGGCGTCGACGGACAGGAAGTAGCGGGCTTCCAAGCCGTTATCGAGGGTAATGACCTCGCTCTTGTCGTCGCGCAGGGTGATCCGCGGCTTCAGGTCGGACCCGCGCGGCTGCTGCTTCCAGTCGACGACGACCTTGGACGCAATGCCGGTGGCTTCGTCCATGCGCTCGACCATAGACAGGCCTTCGACCAGGTCCACGTAGTTGGCGGTCCCTTCCTTCTCGGTCAGGATCGGAAGGGTGTAGGGATCCCACTCCGCCATCTTGTCGCCGCGCTCCACCTTGGCCTTGTCCTTGACCAGCAGGCGGGCGCCGTAGGGGATACGGTGGCGGGCCCGTTCGCGCTTCTTGGAGTCGATCAACAGAAGCTCCGCGTTGCGCGCCATGATGACCTCGACCCCGGCCGAGTTCTTGACCGTGGTGCAGTTGCGCAGTTCCACCTTGGCGTCCGCCGAGGCTTCGATGGACGACTGCTCGGAGCCGCGCTGCGCGGCACCGCCGATGTGGAAGGTCCGCATGGTGAGCTGGGTACCCGGCTCGCCGATGGACTGGGCCGCGATGACGCCGACCGCCTCGCCGATGTTCACCGTGGTGCCGCGGGCCAGGTCACGGCCATAGCACTTGCCGCACACGCCGTCCTTCTGCTCGCAGGTCAGGACCGAGCGGATGCGCACGGTTTCCACGTCCGCTTCCTCGATCGCCGCGCAGTGCTCTTCGACGACCATCTCGCCCTTCGCCACGATCACGTCGCCCGAGGTCGGGTGCAGGATGTCGTCGGCGGCGGTGCGGCCGAGGATCCGTTCCGACAGCGGAGAGATCACCTCGCCGCCCTCGACGATGGCGCTTATGGTCAGGCCGTTGTCGGTGCCGCAGTCGTGATCGACGATGATGCAGTCCTGGGCGACGTCGACCAGGCGACGGGTGAGATAGCCCGAGTTCGCCGTCTTCAGGGCGGTGTCGGCCAGACCCTTGCGGGCACCGTGGGTGGAATTGAAGTATTCCAGCACGGTCAGGCCTTCCTTGAAGTTGGAGATGATGGGCGTCTCGATGATTTCGCCCGACGGCTTGGCCATCAGGCCGCGCATGCCGGCAAGCTGCTTCATCTGCGCCGCCGAACCGCGGGCGCCCGAGTGAGCCATCATGTAGACCGAGTTCACGGGTTCGCCTGGGCGTTCCGCCGAGATCTCCTTCATCATGGCGTCGGCCACGCGGTCCGTGCACTGGGCCCAGGCGTCAACCACCTTGTTGTACTTCTCGCCCT
>PFFW01000132.1 GCA_002781745.1 Rhodospirillales bacterium CG15_BIG_FIL_POST_REV_8_21_14_020_66_15 | reverse complement strand
GCGTCGTCGTCCGGGAACTGCTTGAAGAAATCCTGAATGGTTGGGCCTGTAGACATTTCGATCTCCTTTCGATGATGAAAGGATACCAAAGTGCCTTACGGGTGTCAACTTTATAGTTCCGTAAAAAAAATTGACGCAAGCCGGTCCGGATTGGCGCACGGGAACTTGATTTCACACCGTCGCAATCACAACATATAAATGTAAAATTGAACCCAAATCCGGAAGGGGGCGGTTCCCGGATCGGCTCATCGTTCATTGGAGTGCACCCGAATGACATCCCCGATCTCCGTAATCTTCAAAACCGCCGCTGCCGCAGGGGCGGCGATGTTGATTTCCGCCTGTACCATGACGGGGGGACCCGGCAACATCTATCCCGCCGTGGCGCCGGTGCCCGCCGGCAGCGAGCTTCTGTCCTTCACCGCGCCGGGCTTGAAGCCGCAAAGCGTCCTGCGTGCCGAATACAAGGATAATTACCAGGAAGAGGAATATGCCCTGTTCCGTGGCGAAGGCGGCGCCCAGGCCGAGGTGTTCAGCGCCGAAGCCTCGTCATACGGTTACGGCGCGCAGGGCGGCGACCGGCACGTCCTGGAGTTTTCCAGGACCACCAAGGACACCCTGAATCTATGGAACCTGGGCAAGGCCGGGAAGTTCGCCTATGGCGCCGAGAGCTTCGCCCACAAGGGCAAGCTGCCCTACTACCTGCTGCCGTTCGAGCGCAAGGACACCGGGCAAAGCTGTTTCGGGTTCCATGCCGAGTTCAACAGCGACCCGCATGACTATCGGAACGGCTACGACAACCATCTGTTCGGATACTATTGCGCGCCCAAGGGCACCAAGCTGAACCGCGAGGCCATGATCTCGGCCGTCGACGGCGTCGACATCGCAGGCGTCACCAGGCGGGCTCCGGCCGCGGTCACCGAACGTCCGTTCCAGCAGTTGAAGAACGATGCGCAGCTGGTGGCGGCCGTGAAGCGGGGCCAGCCCGCGGGCGAGGCGGGGATGGACGCGTTCCCGCTGTACCTCGTCCGCATCTATTCGGATCGTCTGGGCGGTTCCGACGGCAGACCGTGAAGGGGGCGGCGTTGAGGACGTCTAATTGCCGAGATCGATCGTGATGGCGCGGCCTTCCTCGCCGACGGGGAAGGCCGCAGCGTCGAATGCGGGGGCGCTGAGGAATGCCCGCGCCCCCATCGAGAACCCGTAATCCTCCAGCGGAACGCCGAACAGGCCCTGGTCGAAGGAATGATTGCCGTTGGCGTCATGGAACGTCGCGACGGCGTAGGTTCCGGGCGTCAGGTCCTTGAACACCCAGGTTGCCTGCCGGCCCTTGGGCATGGCCCGGCCCTCGGCCAGCATGCCGCCGCTTTTGGGAAAGGCCTCGGGCCGGTCGTAGACCGCGATATGCACGTCGCCCTGGTCCGATTCCAGGCCCGTCACCGTTATGGTCAGGTCGGCGGCGCGGGCGGCGTGGGAGGCCAGCGCAAACCACAGCATTGCGGGCAAAAGGACAATTTTGAACACCGGGCGGGGATCCTGTATCGGTTCGGCAAGAGGAAGGCGGCGGGCGTGTTCGCACAAGCTATGAACGCGCGGCGTCAGGATCAAGCCCGCACGCAGGGCGCGAAAGCGGGGACCGTCAGACCGTGATGTTCAGGTAGAATCCGCGCGGCACGTCGCGCCGCAGCTCCTGGCCGGTAGCCAGGGCCTCGTTCAGGCGCCGCATGCCGCGCCGCTCGACGGCCGTCTCGCCCTGGCGGATGTGGTGGGCGCGGGCCTGGACCTCGCGCAGCGATTCCGATTCATAGGTGATCGACGATCGGGCCGCTGGTTTCGCGGGTAGGGCGCTCGAGCCGCCGGCGGAATTGTTGACGCTGTCCATGGGCCAGAGGATAGGCGGGCAAAGGTTAACGGTTCCTCAAAACCGGAAAATTTTGCCCAGTTCTCGGCGCTTTTCAGCGCCCGCCGCCGGCCGGCCGGGGCGGCGCCTGGGTGATGTCCGGCGGCAGATCCTCCCGGTGGCGTTCCAGCGCCCAGCGCACGGAGGGAAAGGCGAGGTCGTCCCATGGGATCTCGTCCCAGGAAAGCAGCCGCGTATCCGCGCTCTCGGGCCCCGGCGCGTGGTCGCCAGCGGTCATGCGGCCGGCGTGGACGACGTAAAGCTGGGAAATTCGGGGGATCTCATAGATGCCGATCAGGCCGGTGATCTCGACGTCGATGCGCGCCTCTTCCCAGGCCTCGCGCTTCGCTCCCTCGGCCGTCGTCTCGCCCATTTCCAGGAATCCCGCCGGCATGGTCCAGAACCCGGCCCTGGGTTCGATGGCTCGGCGGCACATCAGATAACGCCCGCCCCAGGTCGCGATCACGCCGGTTATGATCTTGGGGTTGTCGTAGTGAATGAACCCGCAGTCCAGGCAGGTCAGGCGCTGGCGGTCGTCGCCCTCGGGGACGGTCCACACGCGGGGCCCGGATTTGGTCGCGTCGTCGCTCATTCAGGGGACTGTATCCGATTGTCGCCCCGGGCGGCAAAGGGCTGCGCGGCGGCCGCATCGTCCGCCGGGTTGCGGCGAGCGGGGATCAGGCGATGATGTCGACGATTTGACCGCGGCGGACGGGGGTATTGGGGTCGAGTTCCGGAATCTCGCCGTGCTCGACGGTGTATTCCTTCAGGTTCTTCTGGGCTTCCTGCGCCAGGTCGGCGGCAAGCTGATCCTGTTTCAGCGTGCGCTTCAGGCCCAGAAGATTTGCTACCGCGCCCAGCGGGCCAACTTGTCCGACCATGGTTCCGGTTCCCCCTGCGCGCGAATCGACCCCCAATGATGCCACAGGAAGAGGTGATTGCAACGTGCCGAAAGGTGTAGTCTCCGGATCCTGAACACGGCGCCTTTTAAGGAAATCTTCGTAGCTTTGCGGCATGCTCCCAATCATCTAGGATTCTGGGATTCCGGTGTCGCTTCATGGCGTTAGGGCAGTAACACCCGTGGCAAACCGAGATTACGACCATACCTACCTGGCCGTCCGGCGGCCGAGCTACGCCAGCCGGACGTTCCTGGGCGGGACGAAGTTATCCACACGGACCGGGCTGTTCGTGGCCGTCGGTCTGTTGGCGATCATGGTCTATGCGGGCCTGATCGTGCATGTGAACGACCGCGTGTCGGCGGCGCACCTGGGGCTGGAGCGGGCGCAGAACCTGAACGCCCTGGTGACGGATGTGGCGCGCGGTCAGGCAGACCTCAAGACGCACGAGAAGCGCTACATCCTGACCCGCGCGACGGCGGAGGCGCAGGAACTCCGCAGTCTGCTCGACGCCCAGTCGCGCGCGCTCGACGCCCTCGGCGCTCATGCGGACGCGGGCGATCTGGAAAAGCCCATCGCAACCCTGAAGGACGGCCTCGTGCAGTACGACCAGCACCTGTCGTCGCTGGACGCCGGGCTCGCCGGCGATCCCGCGGGGGCAAGCGCCGCGCTGCGCGACGCCGGCCAGGCGCTTGCTCCCCGGCTTGCCGCCGCAGGTCGGCGCGGCCTGCCGGAACTTCTGTCGCGTGCCGATCAGCTGGGCAGCGAGATGGTCCTGACCGGCGATCCGGTGCGTCTGGTCGACCTGCAGGACGCCTACAAGAAACTGGCCGAACAGGTGCGGGGCGCCGGCCTTTCGCGTGCCGACCGCGACGCCGTGTCGGACCTGCTGGCCCGCCATCAGGCCGCCATGATGGCACTGGTCACGGCGCGCGTGCGCGTGAACGAGGACGCCCGGCAGTTCGACGACATTCAGGACTATGTGGCCCCTTCCCTGGTCGCCCTGACCTCCGTGGCCGGCGAATTGACCGGGGAGCGCTGGGGCGCCCTGTCCGCAGCGCGCCGGTTCGCCGCCGCGTCCCTGGTGGGCGGCGGCGCGGCCATCATCCTGTGGGTGGTCACGCTGGGCCTGATCGTCATGCGCACCGTCACCCGGCCGCTCCAGGCGCTGGCCGACGCCGCCGACCGGCTCGCCCACGGCGACCGCACGGTGGTGGTTCCCGGGCGCGGCAATCGCGACGCCGTCGGCCGGCTTGCCCGCGCCTTCGACGACTGGATGGCCGCCATGGCGGATGCCGAACACCTGCGCCAGGACCTGGAACACGCCCAGGCCAAGACCCTGCAGGCCGTCGAGAACATGGAGTCCGAGGCGCGCCGCGCCCAGGCGGCGTCCGACGAGGTCGAGGTCCTGCGCCGCACCCTGGCCGACTACCGGCGCGAGATGGACGAGATGGAGAGCCTGCTGGCCGAGTTCGAAGAGGAGCAAGCCGGACAGCCGCCGGTGCCCGCGCTCGCCAGAGCCCAGGCGCAGGCACTGGCGCAGGCCCAGTCGGAAAACCGGGAGCGGGGCGGCGAGGCGGCGCTCGGCCAGGTCTCCGACCATCTGTCCCAGGTCAGCCGCCAGGCCTCGGCCGCGATCGTCGACGTGGAACTGACCGACACCCTGATCCGTAATCTGGCCGCCGCGCGCGAACAGCTCGACGGCCTGGGCGGCCATGTCGTGGCCGTGCGCGAGGAGTTCAACCGCTTCCTGTTCGGCCGCCCGCAGGTCGGCGGGGCCGAGCCCGGAACGGACGGTGACAAGACCGTGGCCATGGGTGGCGGCGCCGTGCGCCAGGCGAGCCTGAAGGATCCGGAATCGCGGGCGCGCCTGGCAGCCATCCGCGATGCCGTGGACCGGGCGGAACGCGCGCTGGGCGCCTGCGCCCGAGAGGTCGAGCGCGTCACCGACACGGCGCAGCGCCTCGCCGTCTCGGCCTCGGACGAGGCGCGGCTCGCAACCGACCAGCTGGCGGCCCAGTCCGACTATCTGCGGGCACTTTTGGATACGCTGGCCCACCGCACCCGGCCGCAGGAAGTGGCCGAATCCGCGGAAGGGCGGAACGGAGCGGCCCGGCCCGCCGGCCGGGTCTCAGGACCGAAGGGCCGCGACGCCGGGTAGATCCTTGCCCTCGAGCCATTCCAGGAACGCGCCGCCTGCGGCCGATACGTAGGAGAACGCATCGCCCGCGCCGGCGTTGGCCAGCGCCGCGACGGTGTCGCCGCCGCCCGCCACGGACGTCAGCGTGCCGGCCGTGGTCAGATCGGCGGCCGCCCGGGCCAGCGCATTGGTCCCGGCGTCGAAGGGCTTGATCTCGAACGCACCCAGGGGTCCGTTCCACACCAGGGTGCGGCAGTCCTTCAACCGTTCCGTCAGGTCCCGAACGGTCCGGGGGCCGACATCCAGCATCATGGCGTCGTCCGGCACGGCGTCGACGCCGACGACCTCGGACGCGGCGCCTTCCTTGAATTCCCGGGCCACCACGGCGTCGACGGGCAGCGCCACCACGCAGCCCGCCTGTTCGGCGCGGGCCAGGATGCCGCGCGCGGCGTCGGCCATGTCGTGCTCGCACAGCGACCTGCCCACGTTCAGCCCCTGGGCGTGGAGGAAGGTGTTGGCCATGCCGCCGCCGATGATCAGCAGGTCGACCTTGGCGACCAGGTTGCCGAGCACCTCCATCTTGGTCGACACCTTGGCCCCGCCGACCACGGCGGCGACCGGGTGTTCGGGGGCCTCCAGGGCCTTGGTGAGCGCGTCCAGCTCGGCCTGCATCAGGCGTCCGGCGGCGGCCGGCAGGATGCGGGCGATGGCCTCGGTCGAGGCATGGGCGCGATGCGAAACGGAAAACGCGTCGTTCACGTAGAGGTCGCCGAGCGCCGCCAGCTTGCCGGCGAATTCCCTGTCATTGGCCTCTTCCCCGGCGTGGAAGCGCAGGTTCTCCAGCACGCAGACCTCGCCGTCCCGCAGGCTCCTGACCACGGCCTCGGCTTGCGCGCCGATGCAGTCCGGGGCGAAGGCGACAGGGCGGCTCAGGACGCCGGAAAGGGCCTCCGCCACGGGCTTCAGGCTCATGTCGGCGACCGGCCTGCCCTTGGGCCGGCCGAAATGGGACAGCACGCAAACCCGCGCGCCCGCCGCCGCCAGATCGCTCAGGGTCACGGCCGAGCGCTCCAGGCGCGTGGCGTCCGAGACCTTGCCATCCTTCATGGGAACGTTCAGGTCGCAGCGGACCAGGACGGTCTTGCCGGCAACGTCGAGGTCGTCGATGGTCTTGAACTGGCGCATGGTAAGGCTGTTCCCTACTGTGATGGTTTCCTGGCGCGGGATTGCCGGGGGTTATAGGGGCTGAATCCGTTCAGGCCAAGGGGGAGTTGCGCGGGAATCAAGGTGCCAGGCGGATGATCTGCGCGGCGGCGTCGTCGGCCTTTTCCGTCTCTCCGAGCACGCGGTAGGCGCGCTCGAGGCGGCGCCAGCCGGCGAGGTCGTCGG
>PFFW01000181.1:741-6350 GCA_002781745.1 Rhodospirillales bacterium CG15_BIG_FIL_POST_REV_8_21_14_020_66_15 | reverse complement strand
GCGACGGCGCGGGGGCCGTTGTCCTCCAGGCATCGCCCAACGGCGCGGCGGCGGGCGACGAGGCCGGTTCCGGCCACAACCGGGAACGCGGCATCCTGTCCACCCACCTGCATTCCGACGGCAAGCTGAACAACCTTCTGTACGTGGACGGCGGCCCTTCGACGACCCAGACCGTGGGCCATTTGCGGATGGAAGGACGCGAGGTGTTCCGCCACGCGGTGACCAACCTGGCCGCCGTGGTCGACGAGGCGCTTGAAGCGAACGGCCTGGAGCGTGAGGACATCTCCTGGATCGTCCCGCATCAGGCCAACAAGCGCATTCTCGACTCCACGGCGCGAAAGCTGAACATTTCGCCGGAACGGGTCGTTACGACTGTGGACCGGCATGCCAATACCTCCGCCGCGTCCATTCCGCTGGCGCTCGACGTGGCCGTCAAGGACGGTCGCATCAAACGCGGCGATCTGCTGCTGCTGGAAGCCATGGGCGGTGGCCTGACCTGGGGCTCCGCCCTAGTGCGCTGGTAAATTCCCGCCTGATATTAGGTCGTTACCCGCAACCCTTTGACGTTGACGGCTTTCTCCGGCGGGGATACCCTTTGCCTCGGTCGCGGACCTAAGGGGGACCGGAAACAATGGCTGGTAAAACTATCACCCGCGCACAACTGGGTGAGGCGGTGTATCAGGAAGTCGGGTTGTCGCGGAACGAGTCCGCGGCCCTCCTGGAAAACGTTCTGGGCTACATGACGGACGCCCTGGCGCGCGGCGAGACGGTGAAGATCTCGTCCTTCGGCAGTTTCTCCGTCCGCCAGAAGGGGCAGCGCATCGGCCGCAATCCCAAGACCGGGCAGGAAGTACCGATTCTGCCGCGCAGGGTCCTGGTGTTCCGGCCGTCGCAGGTCCTGAAAAGCCGGATCAACCGTTCCCTGAGCGACGGCTAGGGCCGGCGCGGCGATGGCTGCGGAAGACGCACGGTCGGTGAAGAAGTCTGCGGGCGCGTTCCGCACGATCAGCGAAGTCGCCGACGAACTCGACCTGCCGCAGCATGTCCTCAGGTTCTGGGAGACGAAGTTCCCGCAGATCAGACCCATGAAGCGCGGCGGCGGCCGGCGCTACTACCGGCCCGAGGACATCCTGCTGCTGTCGCGCATCCGCGGCTGGCTGTACGACGACGGTTACACCATCAAGGGCGTGCAGAAGCTGTTGAAGGACGGCGTCACGGACGAGCCTGGTGCGCCGCCGGCGACGGAGCCGGACCCCGCCGCCGACGACGGACAGGCGGTCCGGCTCGCGGCCATCCTTGCCGAATTGAAGGACATCCGCGCCCTCCTGAACTGAGCCCGCGCCCCGGGCGGCGAGGCCTCAGAAAAATCGCCGGGGCCGGTCCTGGATTGTTGCTCCCGTCCGGCACAGCAAGTATAGTCCGGCCCGCAATCGGCCCGGGCATTCCGGGCGATCGCGCCGGTGGCCGCGGGCCCTCACAAGTTTTATGATCGCGGCACCAATCAAGTCGGAGCGTAGCGCAGCCTGGTAGCGCACCACACTGGGGGTGTGGGGGTCGTGGGTTCGAATCCCGCCGCTCCGACCATTCTTTCCCTGTACGGCCCGGAGACATGGGTAACGGATTGTACCCGATACGTGGGTGACAATCCCGGTCACGCGCCTTGCACCACTCGTTCAACCCGGCTAGGTTACATGTAACCAAAATCGGAGAGACGCCTGTGGCGACGCATACGAACAGGAAGCGTGGCTCGCGCGATAAGGTGCGGACCTATCGCGAACGAATGCGCGCGCGCGGCCTTAGGCCGATCCAGATATGGGTTCCCGATACCCGCACCGAGAGTTTCGTCAAGGAGGCCCACCGTCAGTCCTTCGCGGTGGCGCGGAGCGCGCATGAACGCGAGGATCAGGCCTTCATCGACGCGATTACGGACCACGATCAGGCATGAGGCGCGGCGAGGTCTGGACGGCCTCCGGTTCGGGCTACGCCGGCAAGCCGCGTCCGGCCGTTATCGTTCAGGACGACCGTTTCGACGCGACCGCATCCGTGACGATCTGCGTGTTCACCACGGACGCGACGGAGGCCCCGCTGTTCCGGATTCCGGTCGGGCCGAGCGACGGCAACGGCCTGCGCACCGAATCGCGGCTGATGGTCGACAAGCTCACGACGGTATCCAAGGACCGATTGGGAGAACGGATCGGCCGCCTGGACGACGCGGACGTGGTGCGGCTGAACCGGGCGATTCTGGTGTTTCTCGGCCTGGCGTGAAATCCCGGCTCCCGGCGCGTCCGGACGCGCCTCCCACGGCTTTGACACCACATGCCGCAGGCCCAAAGAAAAACGGCCGGGACGCGAAGTCCCGCCAAGCGCCGCAGGCCCAAAGAAAAACGGCCGGGACGCGAAGTCCCGGCCGGCAGTCTGTGCTCTTGAGGGAAGGGAGGATTCATTACAAATCCATCCAACACCACGACTATGGCAGGCGCGCCGCGCGCCCGCTGTGATTGCCGTCACAATGCGCGGAAAATATGGCATGTCAGCTCCCGGGAGGGGGTAGGTTGTTGAATTCATTAAATTCTTTTTTCAAATCCAGGTCTGTTTCCAGGCGATCCAGGAACCCGGGCACGTCCGCCGGCGTCATGCCCAGGTGAAAGGCGCCGCCGGGGGCGATGCGCACGGTCGGCCCGAAGTCGCAGCGCCCCATGCAGACAGTGCGCTCGACGCGGACGGCGAGGCCGCGGCGGCGGACCTCGTCCTCGATCGCCTCGGCCAGATCCCCGCTGTTGCGTGCGGCGCAGGACGCCAGGTCCGAGCGCAGGCGGCGGTTGATGCAGACCATGATGGTCCAGCCGGCGGACGGCGGCGCGGCAGCGGACGGGACCCCAGCCGACGGACCGTCGTCATCGGACGGCATGGAATTTCAAGCCCGGGACGTCGAATTGCGCATGAAAATCGGCTGGCACGAATGCTGCATTTTGCAGCAACGGTAACCCGGCGGGCCGGAACTTTTTCTCCTCCTCCCCCCAAGCGCCGGCTTGCTGGGTTGCCATCCCCCCAACGAACCTCGTGTTTTTCAAAGCGTTAGATGCAACGCCCGCGAAGCCGTGCCGGCGACCGGCCGGTTCCGCCGACGTCGGGCAGGGGCGGGCGCTGGCAGGTCGCGTGGCATTTTGACAAATCGCTGCGAAATGCGACGCCCGTTTCATCGCTCAGCGGGCATCCCCTGCAAGCAGCCGCCGCCCGGCCTCGGTCAGCTTGCAGACCTGCCAGTCCGGCTTCAGCGGATTGTTGAACCAGGGTTCGGCCCAGCCGTTTTCGATACAGGCGCGCACCGTGCGGTCGCTTACCTTCTTGCCGACTTCGTCGAACAGCGGCAGCTTGCCGCCGGCCTGGTTGAGCCCGCGGGCCAGCCATTTGCGCTGCAGCGGTGTCGGCCGCGCCCCGGTGTCCGTCGCGCCGGGTACGCGCCCGCCGCCCCCGACGGCGCGCTCATTGATCTCCGTCTGTCCTTGCGACATCATGCCTCCTGCTAGCTTTTGCCGCCCCCTTGTGGCCGAAGGGCCGTCCCGGAACCGATGGTAGTTGAGTTCCCGGGTCCCGCCAACCGGTAAGCCGAACCATGACCGCGAAGCTGATCTACATGACCGCCGCCGACACCGCCGAGGCGCGACGCATCTCGGAAGCCCTGGTCGGCGAACGGCTGATCGCCTGCGCCAACATCCTGGGCGCCATGGAGTCGGTCTATTGGTGGCAGGGAAAGGTCACGCGGGGCGACGAGGTGGCGGTGATCCTGAAGACCCGCGCCGCCCTGGTCGACGCCGTCATCGCGCGCGCCGCGGAACTGCACAGCTACGACTGCCCGTGCCTGGTGGTGCTGGACATCGGCGGCGGGCACGCCCCGTTCCTGGACTGGATCTCCGCGGAAACCGGCGGGTAGGGCGGCCGGACGCCGGGGTCGGTCAGACGCCGCCGAGGACGCCCGCGCCGATCTTCTCAACGATGGCCTTGGCCGCCGCTTCCGAGGCGATGCCGCCCGCGAATCCCACCTGAATGGCCTGCGACAACGGGCGCAGCAGCATCGCCCGGCGCAGATCCACGCCCTCCGCGCCGTTGTCGCGAAGCTGGGCGGCGACGCCGCTCAGGCTGCTGCACAGGCGCGCCACGTGTTCATAGCGCGTGTTCTCGAGCTGGCCCTGGGCGCGCATGGATTCAGCCACCATGCGGGCCAGGCCGTTGCGCAGGTCGTCGTTGAGCTCGCCTTTCTCCAGGCGCGGGGCAATGGAGTCCACGAGTTTCCTGATCTCGTCGCCGATGAACTGCAGGCGGCAGCCCTTCACATCCTCCTCGGCGGCGGCGACGTCCATTTCCTTGTCGAGGAAGCCGATCTTCTCGCCCTTCAGCTTGCGTCCCAGGTGGTTGGGCGCGTCGATGGTCTTTGCGTCCTCGTCCTGGGCCCGCTTGGGGCCCATGTAGTCCTCGGTCACCACGAAGGGACGGCGCCGGTCCATCAGGCGGTTGATGCGCGTCATCAGGCCGGCGGCGGAAACGGGTTTCGGCACGACGTCGTCGACGCCCATGTCCAGCGCCGCCTTGATGGCCTTGGGATCCTCGTCCTCCACGACGACCAGGATGATCGGCACGAAGGGATTGTGGCCAAGCTGGCCCTGGCGGATCTTCCGCGTCACCGCGCCGAAATTTCCGTCCGGCAGGCGCAGTTCGGCGACGATCAGGTCCGGATCGTTCTGGGCCAGGACGGACACGACCTCCTTGCAGTCGTCGCCCAGGCGGATGTCGCGGCAGCCCTCGTTGAACAGGATGTGGCGAATGCCCTGGCGGGCGCTGGCGTCGCCATCGACAAGGAATACCCCGACGTTGCCAAAGTTCAGTTTCGCCATGATTCAGGCGCGTTCCCGGTCTTTTGTTGCGCGGCGTGTTCCCACGCCCGCTTGGTTGGAATATAGACCGATCCGCCGGTCCATGTGAACCGGCCGTTCTCGGACCCGATCGTCGGTCACGCCTGAGACCGGGCCCGGTAACGAATGCTTGCAGCCGCCTGCGCGGCGATGCCTTCGCCGCGCCCGGTGAAGCCGAGCTGTTCCGTCGTGGTCGCCTTGACGTTGACCCGTTCCACGGCGATTTCCAGGATTTCCGCGATCCTTGCGGCCATGGCGGCGCGGTGCGGGCCGACCTTTGGGGCTTCACAGATCACCGTCACGTCGCAGTTGACGATCCGCGCCCCCCGCGCGCGCGCCATTTCGCCTGCATGGGCCAGGAAAATGTGCGATTCCGCGCCCCGCCACCGCGGGTCCGTGGGCGGAAAGTGCTGGCCGATGTCGCCGCCGCCGATGGCGCCGAGGATGGCGTCGGTCAAGGCGTGCAGGCCCACGTCGGCGTCGGAATGGCCTTTGAGCTTCCGGTCGAAGGGGATGCGGACACCGCACAGCCATACCCCGTCGCCCGGCTCGAACCGGTGGACGTCGAAGCCGAACCCGGTGCGGGTCTCGCCCGCGCTCAACATGTCTTCGGCACGCATCAGGTCGGCCTCCGTGGTGATCTTGAAGTTGTCGTCGTCGCCGGGCACCAGGGCGACCGCCAGGCCCGCCGCCTCCGCCACG
>PFFW01000181.1:559-714 GCA_002781745.1 Rhodospirillales bacterium CG15_BIG_FIL_POST_REV_8_21_14_020_66_15 | reverse complement strand
TTGGCCTTGCCGTGGGCCGCCAGGATCTCGGCGAAACGGAACCCCTGGGGCGTCTGCACCCGATACAGCCCCGCACGGTCCACGGTCTCCAGAACCCGGCCGTCCGCGCCGCGTTTCAGGGTATCGGCCACGGCCAGGGCCGGCACGGCACCGGG
>PFFW01000181.1:0-532 GCA_002781745.1 Rhodospirillales bacterium CG15_BIG_FIL_POST_REV_8_21_14_020_66_15 | reverse complement strand
GGAAATCAGGCGGGCCGACACGAAGGGCCGGGCCGCGTCGTGAATCAGCACCAGGTCCGGCGCGCCGCCGGGGGTCAGACCGGCGGCGAATTCCAGGCCGTTGCGCACGGAATCCTGCCGCTCGGCGCCGCCCGCCGTATGGCCGGCGATGCCCAGGCCCTGGGCGGCGGCCTCGAACATCTCGCGGTCGTCGGGATGGATGACGCCGATCACCTGGGTCACGGCGGGATGGTCCGCAAAGGCGCGTAGGGCATGGCGCAGCACGGGCTCTCCGCCAAGGGTCCGGTACTGCTTGGGCAGGGGGCCGCCGAAACGGTGGCCGCGGCCCGCGCCGACAATGATGGCCGTGCAATTCGCCATGGGTTCCAGTGCCGCCTTGTCCAACGCTGGGAGGGAAGGGAGGTCAGGCGCGGAACATACTGAACAAACGGGGATTTTGCCAATAGGCCATGTCACCGGACGGCGATGCGCAGGCGGCCCTTGTCAAACCGGGCGCGTAGGGCGATGTTCTAGCCGCCTGTTGTAACGAGAG
>PFFW01000082.1:500-6827 GCA_002781745.1 Rhodospirillales bacterium CG15_BIG_FIL_POST_REV_8_21_14_020_66_15 | reverse complement strand
TCGACGCGCTCGTCGTTGAGCAGCAGACGATCGAGCATGGCCTTGGACAGACCCTTCTCCTCGCCGAAGGCCATGTCCTTGGCGTTTTCCGAGAGGATGTGGTTCCGGCGCCGACGCAGGCTGGCCGCGGCCTCGGTGAGGGCCTTGTCCTTGGCGGCGCGCGGCGCCATCGCCAGCCCGGCCTGAGCGGCGCGCGCGCGGCGGCCGATCTCGGCCATCATGGCGGGGATGTCTGTTTTCTCGGCGGTTGCGGTCGTCATGGTCCTCTCCTCACCCGCATTGTTTCCGGCCCGGCCCGCTCAGTCCAGCACCAGGTCGTCGCGGTGGATCATCTCGTCGCGGCCACGATAGCCCAGGATGGCCTCGATTTCCCTCGATTTCGCGCCCATGATGCGGCGCGCGTCGGCCGCCGAATAGGCGATCAGCCCGCGCCCCAGATGGTCGCCGGCCTGGTTCTTCACGATGACCGCGTCACCGCGCAGGAACCCGCCCTCGACCTCGACCACGCCGGCCGGCAAGAGGCTCTTGCCCTGGGACAGGGCGCGCACCGCGCCGTCGTCGACGACGACCGCGCCGTCGGGCTTCAGGGAGCCCGAAATCCACTGCTTCCTGGCCGTCAGCGGCGAAGCCTCGGGCAGGAACCAGGTCACGCGGCCGCCGTCCTCCAGCCGCCGGAGCGGATGGTCCTCCAGGCCGTTGGCGATCACCATGCGGCAGCCGGCGGCCACGGCCATGCGCGCGGCGACCAGCTTGGTCACCATGCCGCCAGAGCCGTCGTCGGTCATTTTGGCGCCGGCCATGGCCTCGATCTCGGGCGTGATGGCGCCCTTGACGACGGGCACGTGCCTGGCGTCGGGATTGTGGGTCGGGTCGCTGTCGTACAGCCCGTCCGACGACGACAGCAGGACCAGCGTGTCGGCCGAAACCATGGCGGCGACGCGGGCGGCCAGGCGGTCGTTGTCGCCGAAGCGGATCTCGTCCGTGGCGACGGTGTCGTTCTCGTTGATCAGCGGCACGGCGCCCAGGCGCAGGATCTGGTCGATGGTGTTGCGGGCGTTCAGGTAGCGCCGCCGGTTTTCCGAGTCGTCGAGCGTCAGCAGCACCTGCGCCACCGTGACGCCGTAGGCCCCGAGAACCTCCTGATAGGCATGTGCGAGACGCACCATGCCGGCGGCGGCGGCGGCCTGGCTTTCCTCCAGCTTCAGCCTGCCGCGCGCGGGCAGGCCGAGATGCCGCCGACCGACGGCGATGGCGCCGGAGGAGACGAGCAGCACCTCCTGCCCGCGTTCGCGCAGCGTCATCAGGTCGACGGCCAGCGTCTCCAGCCAGGCACGCCTGACCGTGCCGCGCTCCTTGTCGACCAGCAGGGCCGAGCCGATCTTGACGATGACCCGTTTCCCGGATTTCAGCTGGGGCGCGCTCATGGCCGCCAGGCCTCCTGCGCGCCGGCGGCCTCCTCGGCTTTCGTCTCCTCGACCTTGGCCTCGCCGATCTCGGCCAGGAGCGCCCGCAGGACCTCCGTCACCCCCTCGCCCGAAACGCCGGAGACGACCATCACGTCCGCGGCCTTGCGGCCCGCCGCCTTGGCCAGCGCCTTGCGCCGCGCCTTGACTTCGTCGTCGGACATGGCGTCGCATTTGTTGAGGGCCAGGATCTCCGTCTTGTCGGCCAGGCCACCGCCGTAGGCTTCCATTTCATGGCGCACCTGGCGGTAGGCCGCGGCCACGTCCTCCTGGGTGCCGTCGACCAGGTGCAGCAGCACGCGGCAGCGCTCGATATGGCCCAGGAACCGGGTGCCCAGGCCCGCGCCCTCGCTCGCCCCCTCGATGAGGCCGGGAATATCGGCCAGCACGAAGCTGCGCTGGTCGACCAGGACCACGCCGAGGTTGGGATGCAGGGTGGTGAAGGGATAGCCGGCGATCTTGGGCTTGGCGCGCGAACAGGCCGCCAGGAAGGTCGACTTGCCGGCGTTGGGCAGGCCGACCAGCCCCGCGTCGGCGATCAGTTTCAGGCGCAGCCAGATCCAGCGTTCCTCGCCGGGGAACCCGGGGACGGTCTTCCTCGGCGCCTGGTTGGTGGAGGATTTGAAGCGCGCGTTGCCGAGGCCGCCGTCGCCGCCCTTCAGCAGCACGATGCGCTCGCCCACGCTGGTCATGTCGGCCAGCACGGTTTCCTTGTCGTCGTCCAGGATCTGCGTGCCGACGGGCACCTTGAGGACGATGTCCTTGCCGCCGGCGCCCGTGCGGTTCTTGCCCATTCCGTGGTTGCCGCGCCCGGCCTTGAAATGCTGCTGATAGCGGAAATCGATGAGCGTGTTCAGCCCGTCGGCGCATTCGACGATGACGTCGCCGCCGCGCCCGCCGTCGCCGCCGTCGGGACCGCCGAATTCGATATACTTCTCGCGGCGGAACGACATGCAGCCGTCGCCGCCGTCGCCGCTCTTCACGAACACCTTGGCTTCATCCAGGAACTTCATTGCGGGACCCTACACCTTGCCGCGGCCACGAAAAACGGGGGAATGGCCGGCCATTCCCCCGCGAATTCGTGCTCGCGAATGGCCGCTCAGTCCACCTAAGCGGACGGCTCCACCGAGATGTAGGTGCGGCCCTTGGCCTTGGTCGCGAACTTCACCCGCCCCTCGGCGGTGGCGAAGATCGTGTGATCCTTGCCGATGCCGACGTTTTCGCCGGGGTGATACTTCGTCCCGCGCTGGCGCACGAGGATGTTGCCGGGGATGACGGCCTCGCCGCCGGCCTTCTTCAGGCCCAGGCGGCGGCCGGCCGAGTCGCGGCCGTTGCGTGAACTACCACCGGATTTCTTATGTGCCATCGGTGATTACTCCTTATTCCTCGCCCTTCTTGGGGGCGGCTTTCTTGGCGGGGGCCTTCTTGGCCGCGGGCTTTTTCGCCGCCGGCTTGGCTTCCGCCTTGGATTCCTTCTTGGCCGCCGGCTTCTTGGCCGGCTTGGCCTCTGCCTTGGCGTCCGCCTTCGGCTCGGCCTCGGCCTTCTTCTCCGCCTTCTTGGCAGCCGCCGGCTTGGCGCCGGTGGCGCTCACGTCGACGATGCGCAGCACCGTCTCGAACTGCCGGTGGCCCTTCAGGCGGCGGTAGTTTTGCCGCCGCTTCTTCTTGAAGACCAGGACCTTGTCGCCCTTCTGCTGTTCCAGCACCTCGGCGAACACGGCGGCCTTCTCGACCACGGGAGCGCCGAGCGTCGGGGCCTTGCCCTCCTCGCCCAGCATCATCACCTGGCCGACTTCGATCGTTTCACCCGGCTCGCCCAGCAGTTTCTCGACGGTGATGACGTCGCCCGCCGTCACCCGATACTGCTTTCCGCCGGTCTTGATAACCGCGTACATGTCGATCTAACCCTATTGATTGTTGATCTTGTTTGGTTGCGTGTCCCCGCCGGGCGAAACCGGCCGGCGGAAGGGCGGCACTATAGCCGCGAAATCCCATAAGTCAATCATGGAAACGCCCGCAAAGCCGCCGAAAGGCACGGGTTTCCGGCCGCGCCGGGCGGTCGGCCGGCACGCGCGTGGCCGGGCGGCGCGACGACGGCGCGACGAACCAGTGGACAGGGAAAAATTCGCGGCTATAAAGGGGCGTTCCCGGACCATATTTGGTTTCGACATATCGGGCGGCGCCTTGGCGGGCGCCGCCGGGCTTCTGAAAAGACGGGTTTTTTCAGGGCTTCAGGAGAGGTGCCGGAGTGGTCGAACGGGGCGGTCTCGAAAACCGTTGTGGGCGCAAGCCTACCGAGGGTTCGAATCCCTCCCTCTCCGCCAATTTGCCATTCCCCGACATTCGTGCTCGTTCACTAAAGTCCAGAAAACACCCGGTTATACTGGGGTTTTAGCGCACAAATAACTTTCCTCGTTCGCTGAAGTTCGCCTACAATCAATCATTCATGATGGGTTGATTGATGGGTATATAACATGGCGCGTGAGATCGGGAAGCTATCGGCGGTCGCTGTCAGGAACCAATCGAAGCCCGGCCTGCATGGCGACGGCGGCGGACTTTACCTGCAAGTGACGAAGGCAGGCGTGAAGACCTGGATATACCGCTTCATGCTTTCAGGGCGCCGACGCGACATGGGGCTTGGGCCGTTGCATACGGTCGGCCTAGCCGAAGCCCGCGAAGAGGCAAGGCGTTGCCGCCAACTCGTGCGGCAGGGTATCGACCCTATCGAGGATCGAAAGACGACCAAACTCGCCGCCAAGGCCGAGGCCCTGAAAGCCTTGACGTTCAAGGAATGCGCCAAGGCCTATATCAAGGCCCATGAAGCCGGCTGGAAGAACGACAAGCATATTGCCCAGTGGGCCTCGACATTGACGACCTACGTCTATCCAACCATCGGCGCCCTTTCGGTGGATGCCATCGACACCGGCCTCATCATGAAGGTTCTGGAACCCATCTGGACGACCAAGACCGAAACCGCCAGCCGGGTACGCGGACGCATGGAAGCGATCCTCGACTGGGCGACCGTACGCAAGCACCGGACGGGGGAAAATCCGGCGCGTTGGAAAGGGCATCTCGATCACCTATTGCCGGCGCGTGGGAAGGTTCAAAAGGCAGGCCATCACTCGGCCCTGCCCTACGACAAGGTCGGGGCGTTCTTAAAGGCCCTGCGCGCCCAGGAAGGCATCGCGCCCCGCGCCCTTGAGTTCGCCATCCTGACCGCCGCGCGAACGGGCGAAGTCATCGGTGCGACCTGGCAGGAGATCGACATGGAGAAGGGCCTCTGGACGATCCCCGCCGAACGAATGAAAGCCGACAAGGAACATCGCGTCCCGCTTTCCGAGCCCGCTTTGGAAATTCTAAAGGATATGCAGGAGGTCCGAGACGGCGATTATGTCTTCCCCGGCGGCAAGCCCCGCCGACCACTTTCCAACATGGCCTTGCTCGTGACCCTGCGCCGCATGCAGCGCACGGACATCACCGTTCACGGTTTCCGTTCGACCTTCCGGGACTGGGCCGCCGAACAAACCAACTTCTCCCGCGAGGTGGCGGAAATGGCCCTCGCCCACACGGTCGGCGACAAGGTGGAAGCAGCCTACCGGCGCGGCGACATGTTCGAGAAGCGGGTCAGCCTGATGGAGGCGTGGGCGGTCTGGTGTGAAGAACGATCAGCAAAATGAGCCCGACTTCAATGGACGCAAGATGGCCAGGAATTTTTTTTGCGATGCCACTTGCGCCGCGTTGGCACCTCGACTACGTCTAACTCGAATTGTTCGAAATCAAAGGGTCCTTGGGGTCCTTGCCCTACATCATTCTCCGGAGCTTCGGTTCCGACACATCTAGCGGACGATCCGCCGCGCGACGCAATTGAGGGGCTCGGCCCCGCGACATCTCCAGGGGCTCGGCCCCGCTACATCTCCAGGGGTTCTATCCCCAACATCGAAAGAGCAATTTGCTCCACGATTCATCTGAAGGCCCAGGCTCTGGCCCGGCACCTCGCAGAGTCTCGGCTCAGTAGAGCCGAGACTCTTCATCACCTCAGCTTCGAACAATTCGCCCCCCTATAACCTGAGACTGCCCGCCTCTCGGGTGGGTGGTCCTGACCTGCGCCGGCAAATTGCTGTCGGCGAGGAAGGAGATGACAATGGTTACGAAGTCGCTGATAGAAATCCAGACTAAGCAGCATTCGGGACACCTCGAAGGTGACAGAAATTTCAGGAAGCTGGCGTTCACCGTGAGCGAAGCAACCGAAATCCTCTCAATTTCGAAGACGACTCTGTACGCCAAGCTGGGCTCTGGAGAACTTCAGGCGCGGAAGTGTGGGAAAAAGACTCTGATCCTGGCCGAAGACCTCCGACAATTCCTCTCTGGCCTGGAAACCATCCAGGCGTCATCCAGCTTTGCGAAGGAGTAAGGCAGATGACCGACTTTACCCCCGCAGACATACAGATTCTCGATGCTGTTCGCTATCAGCTTTCACAACACCCGGTTTACCAGTTGCCTCAATCCCCAGCCGTCCAGGCTCCTTTGCCGATCCACTTACTCCCCCAATCAGCCCGCGACTTGGTCACATCAAGCGCCTCGGCAATCGGCGTGCACCCGGAAATCGCTCTCGCCTGCCTATTCGCCGCAGTATTCATCGCGGCACGGGGGAACTATCGAGTGCGCGTGAACGACCACCACATGGAGGCACTAACTGAATACGTTCTCGTCAGTGCCCCTTCCGGACAACGGAAGAGTGCGATCCTCGAATTCTACCGTGCAGTGTTCATCACGGTTCAAGCGGAAATGCAGGCTGCGTACGTCGAAAATGGCTTGGCGAATGACCGAAACATCCTTCACGCGGCCCTAAAGAAGGCAGAAGCCG
>PFFW01000082.1:0-404 GCA_002781745.1 Rhodospirillales bacterium CG15_BIG_FIL_POST_REV_8_21_14_020_66_15 | reverse complement strand
AAATCTTCGGAAGTCGGCCAGAGACTGCCGCAGCCTTCCCCGCCTTCTCGTGGACACATCAACACCTGAAGCGCTTGCCTTTGAAATGGCCTTTCAAGGTGAAGCCATCGGCATCTTCGAAGCGGAAGGAGGAATTTGGAAAAACCGGCTTCCATCTAATCGGGATGACATTGCACTGAAGTCCTATACCGGAGAGCCATTCGCATCCGACACGCGGACTCAAGGCGCGGTTCGCCTTCAATCCCCAATCGCAGCGATTTGCAACTTGGTGCAGCCGAACGTGTTCAACGCCGTTTATACCAACGCGGACCTCGTGGAACACGGGCTGGTGCCTCGGGTTCTGCCTCTAATTGCACCGTCTTGGACGCCCCTGGAAATACCGCTTTTCACAGAAGTTCCCGCTG